>DATLFM010000023.1 GCA_035541015.1 Candidatus Thermoplasmatota archaeon | reverse complement strand
GTGGCTTTGTCTTGCGCTTGGAGTCCTTGCCGGGGGTGTCGTCGCCACGAGCCATCCGCGGCCCATTGTGATCGAGGAAATCCTCCTCGACCCCGCCGATCCGTCGGACGGGCGACCCATCAGCGTGCGGCTACGGGTGAGGAACGACGGCACGGAGACAACGGGGTGGCAGCGGGTTTCCGTATCCTTCCGCGGCGATGCGAGCCAACCCGTCAACTTTTACGATCAA
The DNA here is from genome assembly GCA_035541015.1 of Candidatus Thermoplasmatota archaeon. NCBI lineage: Archaea > Methanobacteriati > Thermoplasmatota > Thermoplasmatota archaeon. The sequence goes on along the minus strand of DATLFM010000023.1, from coordinate 32,881 downwards.
CCGCCGTTGGAGCCGGGTCGATCGACGGAGTTTGCCTCCAGTCTCCGCGCGTGGGTCCCAGCGGGCGCATGGACGATCAACGCGACGATCCTCCAGCGGTCCGGAGCGACCTACAGCGAACCCCTCTCCAAGTCCGTCGTCGTCCGCGACGACCCCGCGGCCCGCGCGAATCTCGTGGCGAGTCTTTTCCGGGCCACAGACGCAAACGTCACGCGGCCAAGCGGCATCAATTTCTCTTGGAACGTCGAAAATCACGGCGGGGCCGCCGCCATGCCGTTCCAAGTGCGGTTCTTCCTCGACGACACCGTTTTCGACACCTACAACGTCACGCTCGTCCTCGATCCGGGCACGACACTCGTTCGGGGGATCAGCCAACAATCGGACCCGTCGACGAAGCGCCTCTCGTTGCGTGCGGGCAACTTCACGGCGCGCATGGTCGTCGATCCCGATGAAGCCATCGAGGAGTCGACGACGGTCGACAACGTGCGAACTTTCAACTTCACCATCCTTCCCGAGCCGGCCAAGGTATACGTCGTGGCAGTCTCCACGAATCCAACCGAACCCCGTGCGAACGAGCCGTTTCGGGTTCAGGTCGTTATCGAGAATCGAGGGGAGCTCAAGGCGCCGCCCTCGCGGATGCGGGTGCTCCTTGACGACGTACCACTTGCCGAAGTCGACGTGCCGGAGATCCCCGAAGGAACGATTCGCGTCGAAGCGGGCGAGGGCGCGCTTCCGGCGGGCCAGCATTCGATCGGGGTCGATGTCGACATCGACCAGGACTATCCGCTACGTTGCACATTCCTGTGCAATGGTGCGGAGCGGTGGAGCCGATTCCTCACGATCCGAGCGCTACCCGCACCAAACTCGGAATCTGCATCGCAATCGGAAGCCGCGGAACGCTCGGAGGACCGCGAAGCCCCGCGTGACGATGAACCGCCGGAACGGTCCGAGGAAGACTCGGGCGCGCGCGATCTCGTCCTGCCGCGGCAGGAGACGCCTTTTCCGTCTGGAATCCTCGCCGTGGTGGCGGGTCTTGTTGCGGCAGCTCGACGTTCCGCCGGGCGCAACGTTGAAAGCGGGCATCCCCGATAGCCCGACGCGAGCGGCTTCCCCTGCATAGGCGGAAGCGAGCGAAGGGCCCTATGGACAACCAGGCGCGAGATTGGATGCAGGCGGCCGGATCTCCCTTGGCCGACCGCTTCGCCCGCCCCGTCGCCGACCTCCGCGTCTCGCTCACCGACCGGTGCAACTTCCGGTGCGTCTTCTGCCACAACGAAGGGCAGGGGCTCGTTCGCGCGCCGCGCGCGCCCGCGCCGGGCGAGATGTCGACAGACGAGGTCGTTCGCCTGCTTCACGTGGCGCAAAGCCTGGGCGTGCAAAGCGCCAAGCTCACGGGCGGCGAGCCGCTCGTGCGAAGCGACGTGGAGGAGATCGTCTTCCGCGCCCCGCCGGGAATGGAGATGAGCCTCACCACGAACGCGAGCCTTCTTGCCGGTCGCGCCCGAGCGCTCAAGGAGGCCGGATTGCGGCGCGTGAACGTGAGCCTGCACGCGCCCGACGCGGAGGCGTTCCGCTCCATCACGCGCGGCTCGCTTCCCTCCGTCATGGCCGGCGTGGGCGCCGCGCTCGAGGCGGGCCTTACGCCCGTGAAGCTCAACATGGTCGTCTTCCGGCCGACGCTCCCGTACGTCTTCGACATGGTCGAGTTCGTCGCGCGAACGCCGGGCACGCAGCTCCAGCTCATCCAGTTCATGCCGGAGCTCGTCGCGCATCGCGAATGGATGGTGCCCATCGAGGACGTCCATCGGGCGTTGGCCGCACGGGCCGAGTCCGTGGACGTGCGCGCCATGCACCACCGTCGCGTCTACCACGTGCGGACGGGCGACGGACGCGCCGACGTCGAAATCGTGGACCCCGTGGGCAACGCCGAGTTCTGCGCGAACTGCCATCGCTTGCGCGTGACGGCGACCGGGCACCTGAAGGGTTGCCTCAACCGCAACGACGATCTCGTGCCCACGCGCGGCCTCTCCGACGACGAGCTCGCCGCGGCGTTTCGGCGCGTCGTGGCCGCGCGCGTGCCCTACTACGGCGCGCACCTTCGGAAGGATGCGTCGGGGGAATGGGTGCCCGCCGACCCGTCTCGCGCGCGATGAGCCCGCAGGCTTCATATCCGGGCACCGGGCTTGCGCGCCGTGCAGGCGCAGATCCGGGCCCAATCGCCCCCGGCCGTCGCGCGCGCGGCGGCGCTGTGGCAGCTCCTTCGCCCCGGCAACTGCGCCATGACCGCCGTCGGCGTGGTCGCGGGGGCCCTCGTCGCCTCGGGGCCCGCCGCCGCGTCGCTTTGGCCCACGGTGGCGCTGGGGGCGGCGGCGGGGTTCGCCTTCGCGGGCGCGGGAAACGCGCTCAACGATTGGGTCGACCGTGAGGTCGACGCGAGGGCGCATCCGGGCCGACCGCTTCCGTCCGGCCGGCTTTCCCCCGACGCGGCGCTGCGGGCGCAGGCTGTGCTGTTTGCCCTCTCCGTCGCGGCGGCCGCGGCTATCGCCTGGACGTTCACCTCGCCGCTTGCGCTGCTCCTTGTCCTCCCGGCCCTCGTGCTCATGGTGGCCTACGAGCTTCGTCTGAAGGCGACAGGGCTCTCCGGAAACGTCGCCGTGAGCCTCCTCACAGGCGCGCCTTTTGTCATGGGCGGCATCGCCGTGAACGCGCCCGAAACCCCCGTCCTCGTGCTCGCGCTCCTGGCGGTGCTCGTGAACCTGGGCCGCGAAGTGGTGAAGGACGTGGAGGACATGCAGGCCGACGCGGGCGCGCGCCGGACGTTTCCCATGACGGCCGGCGTTTCGGCCGCCACGGCTCTCGCCCGCGCGGCGATCCTGGCGGGCGTCGCCCTCTCGCCGCTTCCGTGGCTCCTTGGAACCATGGGCCCGTCGTACCTTCCCGCCGTGGCCGCGGCCGACGTTGTGCTCCTGTGGGCGGCGTTCGAGGCGAAACGGCCATCTAGGAGTTCGCGCCTGGCCAAGCTTGGCATGCTCGTGGGGCTCGTGGCCTTCCTCGTGGGGAGGATGGGAGCGTGAGGGACGCGGTGTGGCGCTATTTGCAGGAGCGGACCGCCAAGGGAAAGGTGCACCTCACGCTCCTCGACCCCGCAAGCCAGCCCACGGAGCGCGGAGCCGAGATCGCCGTCAAGGCCAAGGAGTTTGGGACCGACGGCTTCATGGTCGGAGGTTCCACGGGCGTGACGAGCGAGAATCTCGACGCCCTCGTGCGCGCCATCCAGGAGGCCACGGGCCTTCCGGTCGTGCATTTTCCCAACCAGGCGAAGGCGCTCTCGCCCAACGTGGACGCCATCTGGTTCATGTCCACGCTCAACAGCCGGAATCCGCGCTTCATCACGCGCGAGCAGATGCTTGGCGCGCCAATCCTCGCGGCCGCGGGCATCGAAGCCATCGGCATGGGGTACCTCATCGTCGAGCCGGGCATGACAGTCGGCAAGGTGAGCGAGGCGGACCTCATCCCTCGGACGGAGGAAGGCGCTCGGATGGCGGCGGCCTACGCGCTCGCGGCGCAATTCTTCGGGATGAAGGTCGTGTACCTTGAAGGGGGCTCGGGGGCCCACGAGCACGTGCCCGCATCCATCGTCGCGGCGGTGAAGCGCGCCGTCGAGATCCCCGTCATGGTGGGCGGCGGCATCCGCGAGGCCGCCCACGCCCGCAGCGTGCTTGCCGGCGGCGCCGACATCGTCGTCACGGGCACGGTCGCAGAGAAGGGGGGCTTCGAGGCGCTTCGAGCGATCGTCGCCGAGGTCAAGCGGGGCTGAACGTCAGCCCGCGCGGAGCGCGTCGAGCGGGTCCTGGCGCCGGGCGTAAGAAAGCGCGATCCGCGCGGCCGCCAGCGCGACCGAAACGGACAAGGCGGCAAGCAGGAGCGCGTCCGTCCAGGCGGCCTGCAGGCGCAAAGGCAGGCCTCCCAACCCCGGCAGCACGGGAACGACCGACGCGAGGAGCACGACGAGGCCTCCCGCGAGGATGCCGACTGCCGCGCCCGACACGCCGACGGCGGCCCCCGCGGCCAGGTAGGCGTTTCGAACCGTGGCAAACGACACGCCGACGGCGGCAAGCGTGGCGATCTTGTGCGCGTCCTGCAACACGAGCATGGTGAGCGCGTGCGCGCTCCACGCGAGGATGGCCGCCACGGCGATCGTGGCGAGGAGAAGGGCCACCGCACGCAGCGATCCGAACAGGGGGCCCAGGTAGTAGGCTTCGAACTCGGGGAGCGAACGGGCGCTCCAGCCGGTCGCGCCCGCCGCGGCAAGCGCGCGCTCGCCCCCCTCGCCGTCGACGACAAAGACATTGGCCACGGGCCGTCCCGGATGTTCGCCCACGAGCGTCCGCGCGCGCTCGATGGGAAGGAAGACCGCGTAGAGATCCACGACGGGCAAGCCTGTCGAATACAGCCCGACCACGCGCGCCGGGCGAACGATGGGCCGAAGCTCCCCTCCAACGGTCTCGGTCCGTCCCGCGGTGAGGTTCACCACGTCACCCACCGCAACGCCGCGGTCGCGCGCCGCGGATTGGCCCAGCACCACGGGCGCGACATCGATGCCGTCGACCTGCGTCCAGTCCGACTCGAACAACGCCCCCTCCACGATGCGGCTTGCCAGCCGCCGGTCCAAACGGTCCAGGCCCACCGCCAATCCGGCGCTCCAATTGCGATGGTCCTCCCCCCTGGTCCAAAGGACCTGCGCTTCCAAACGCGGACGCGCCGCGTCCCCGAAGGCGGCTTGCGCGGAAGCGATGGGAACCATCTCCCCGCGCGCGAAGTCCGTCGACGCGCGTGCGATCCGCCCGTCCCCGGCGACGGTGGCGGAAAGCTCGTCGGCCACGGCGGCCTCGAGACCGGACAGGAGCGCAAGCACGAGGAAGAGCCCGGCGACACCCGATCCCAGGACCACGACGAGCGCCCCATAGCGGCCGCGATGCTGCGTCCACTCCGCCCGAGCGAGCAGGCGCCACGCGCTCACGCCCTCGCCCTCCAACGCAGCGCGGCCGACGTTGCCGCCCACGTTCCGACGGCCACCGCAAGAAGGTAGGCGAGGGCCGGTGCAAGCGTCGCGAGGTCCACCCCTCGCAACAACGCCGCCCGCGTGGCTTCGAGCGCGACGGCGCCGGGAAGCGCCGCCGCGACGGACGCGACCGGACCCGGCATGAAGGCCACGGGGAACAGCACGCCGGAGACAAGGAACATCGGGAAGGCGAGGAAGGCGGCCACGAGCACCGCATCCGAGAGCCCGCGCGCGAGCGAGCCCAGAAGCGCGCCCACGCCCGCCAGGGCCGCGCCGGCGGCGAGGATCGCGGCCACCGCGAGCGGAAGCCCGGCCGTGGGGAGCGAAGTCAACGCGGCGCCGGCGACCAGGAGAAGGATCGTCTCACCGCCCACGATCGCAAGCGCAAGACCGGCCTTGCCGGCCGCCACGCCGGCCACGGGAACGGGATACGCGAGCAGACGCGGCAAGAGCCCTCGAGGATGCTCGAGCCCGACGACGGCGGCTCCGGCCAGGGTGGCGGTCCAGAACACGGAGAGAGCGACCGTGATGGGCGCGAGGATCTGCGCGGGCGACAGGCGGCCGGAAAGCACGCCTCGTTCCTGCACCTCCACCGGAAGCGCGGTGGCGCGAAGGTAGGTTGACGAGTCCTCCAACACGCCCACGGCCAGCCGGAGGAAGGCGAGGTCGGCGTCCAGAAGCCTCGCCTGATCGGGGGTGAGATTCGCCTCGTGACGAAGGGTCTCGAGGTCCACGACGACTTGTCGGAACCCCCGCAGGTCGCCCACGCCGGGCAGCGCCGGGCCGCCTTCCAAGGCCAACCGCAGGTTCGACAGGACCGTCGTCATCTTGAGGCGCACGAACCGCTCGATGAACTCTTGAGCGACGCCCCGCAGCAGGGAGTCGGCGACCTGCGCGCGGACGGGGTCCGAACGGTCGAGCACGATCGTCACGTTCGTCGTGCGGACGAGGCTCCGCACGTCCTGAAGAAAGTGCGGGGGAATCACGAGCACCGCGTCGACCTCGCCGCGCGAGAGGAGGGCCACGCCCTCGTCGAGCGTCCGCACCGATCGAACGTCGGCGGCCTGCGCGAGCGCGTCGCGAAGCGATTCGATCGAGATGGCCTCGCCGTCCACGACCAGGTGCACGCCGTCCTCGTCCTGCACGACGAGGGCCACGGGAACCCGGACGTCCTGGGCGACGAAGGCGAAGCCGAGGATGCCGCCCGCAAGCATCGGGTACAGGAGCAGCATGGCCAGGAGCCCGCGGCGGCGCAGCAGCACGCGGGCGTCCTTGGCCAAGACGATCCGCGCGGCCGCAAGCGCTCCGGTCACGCGACGAGGCCTCCCCGGTACGCCTCCGCAAGCGCCGGCTGCACCTGCTCCCAGGCGCCGTCGGACGCCACGCGGCCGTCGACGAGCACGACGAAGCGGCCGCAAAGCTCCGAAGCCATGGCAAGGTCGTGCGTCGACAGGAGCACGGTCCGGCGCCGGCTCCGCAGCCGCTCGAGGAGCGCGCGGAACTCGCGTCCCGCGCCGGGGTCAAGCCCTGTCGTGGGCTCGTCGAGCAATAGAACGGGGGGGTCGTGCACGAGCGCAAGGCCGACGTTGAGCCGCGCGCGCATGCCGCCCGAGAGCTCGCCGGCGGCCGAATCGGCGCGCGGCGCGAGCCCGATGCTGCCAAGGATCTCGGCAGCGCGACCGAAGGCCGCCTCCGAAGAAAGCCCGTGCAGGCGCCCGGCGAGAACGAGCGACTCGCGGGCCGAGAGCTCGTCGTGCAAGGCCGCCTCCTGCGGCACGAATCCCACGCGCTCGCGAACGCGGCGGGGCTCGCGCGCGACGTCGAAGCCCGCCACGAGCGCCGCGCCGTGCGTGGCCGGCGTGGCGGCGGCGAGAATGCGAAGGACCGTCGTCTTCCCGGAGCCGTTTTGCCCAAGCAGCGCGACCGTCTCTCCCTCTTGGACAAGGAGGTCCACGTCCCGCAGGGCCGTGCGGGCGCCAAAGCGCTTGCCCAGGCCTCGCGCGTCGATCGCCGGCGGCACGTTGCGAAGGAGCTTTCCGTTCGTTTGAGGTTTCCGCTGCGCATGCCCGCGCTTGCGCTTCGGGACGTCCACCACCGCTTCCCGCCCGTGGGCGGCAGGCGCCCCGTGGAGGCCCTGCGCGGCGTTGCCATGACGCTCGAACCCGGCGAGCGCGCGGCGCTTGCGGGCCCCTCGGGCTGCGGAAAGTCCACGCTGCTGGCCGTGGCGGGTCTCCTTCTCGTCCCCTCCGCGGGCGAGGTTCTCCTCGACGGCAAGCCCGCGACGGGTCTGCCGCGCGACGAGCGCGATCGCCGGCGGCTGCACGGCGTCGGCCTCGTCTTCCAGCGCTTCCACCTCCACCCCGCGCTCACCGCCCGCGAGAACGTGGCGCTGCCGGCGCTCGAAGCGGGCCTCGCCGCGCCCTCGGCGGCCGCCCGCGCCGACGAGCTCCTCTCGCACGTGGGGCTTGCCGACCGGGCGCACCACCGCCCGGGCGAGCTCTCCGGCGGCGAGCAGCAGCGCGTGGCCGTGGCGCGCGCGCTCGTGAACCGGCCCGCGCTTCTTCTGGCCGACGAGCCCACGGGCGAGCTCGACGCGGAAGCGGCCGCGCTCGTGCGGGAGGCCATCGACCACGTCTGGCGCGAGCGCCGCTTCGCCATGCTCGTGGCCACCCACGACGCCTCGCTTGCCGCGTGGGCGGGGCGCACGCTGCCCATGCAGGACGGGAGGATCCTCGCGTGAACGTGCGGATCGCGGGCTGCGGGCACACGCGCTTTGGCCGCCTGCGCGAGGGCTTCCTCGACCTTGCCCGCGCGGCCGGTCGGGAGGCGTTGGACGATGCGGGCGTCCAAGCCGTGGACCGGGTCTACGTGTCCGCCCAAGCGCCCGAGGCGTTTGCCGGCGTCGCCAACGCGGCCGTGGCCGTCGCCACGGAGCTTGGCCTTGCCGGCGTGGCCGCCACGCGCGTCGAGACGGCTCCCTCCTCCGGCCTTTCCGCCGTGGAAGCGGCCTGCCACGCGATCGCGGCGGGCCAGGCGCAAACGGCGCTCGTCGTCGGCGCGGAGAAGATGACCACGCTTCCCACGCCAAGAGCGTCCGCCGTCCTTGCCGCCATGATCCACCCCTCCGAGCGGCGCTACGGCCTCACGATGCCGGCGCTTGCCGCGCTCACCACGCGCGCCTGGATGCACGCGCGCGGCCTCTCGCGGGAGGACCTCGCGGCCGCGCCCGTGAAGGCGCACGCGCACGGCGCGCGGAACCCGCTTGCGCAGTTTCGCCGGCGCGTCTTGGTCGAGGACGTTCTCGCAAGCCCGCTCGTGGCCGATCCCGTTCGCGTGCTCGACTGCGCGAGCATGGCCGACGGAGCGGCCGCCGTCGTGCTCTCGGCGCGCCGCGGGGAGACGCGCGTGGCAGGCCTTGGTCACGCCACGGACGACCTCTCGCTGGCCGGTCGAACCGACCCCGATGCGCTCGTCTCCTTTCGCGCCACGCGCGCGGCCGCCGCGCGGTGCGCGCGCTCCGCGCGCAAGAGCGTCCGCGACGTCGACGTCGTGGAGATGCACGACGCCTTTGCCGTGCTCGAGTTCCAGAACCTCGTCGATCTCGGCCTCGTGCCCCGCTCGCGGGTCCGCCGCGCGGTGCTTTCCGGCGACACGTCGCTTGGAGGTTCGCTCCCCGTGAATCCCGGCGGCGGCATCAAGGCGCGGGGCCACCCCGTCGGCGCAACGGGCGTGGCGCAAGTGGTGGAGATCCACCGACAGCTGCGCGGCGACGCGGGCCGCCGGCAGGTCGACGGCGCGCGGCGCGGTCTCGTTCACAACATCGGAGGCTACGGCAACAACGTGCTCGTGTCCCTTTTGGAGGCGGCATGACGGTCGCGATCGGGCGTTGCGCAAGCGGCCACGCTTTCGCTCCGCCGCGAAAGTCCTGCGGCGCGTGCGGCAAGCCGTTGCGCAAGCGGCGCGTGCCCGCTTCCGGCGTCGTGCTGTCTTGGACGCGCGTGGACGTGCCGCCGGAGGGGTTCCGGCCGGGCGCGCGCGTGGCCGTCGTTCGCCTCGATGCGGGCCCCTCGCTTCTGGCAAGAGCGCGCCGGGCCATCGACGTGGGCGGGCGCGTGGCGGTGCGGGAGACGCCCGAGGGCTACGAGATTTAGGACCCTAAAAGCGGGCGGGGTCGCGAAGGTAGGCGATGTGCGCGAGCGCGACCTCGCAGCTTTCGCGCACCTCGACGGCGGCGTCGGTCCGGCCGATCTCGCGCAGGACCGAAAGCACCTCGTCCGTCCCGATGGCGCCAAGCGCCTCGCACGCCTCGTGCCGGACCATGGGGTTTGCGTCGAAGCGCGCGGCTTGCACCAAGAAAGGGATGGCGGCTTCGCGCTGCATCTGGCCAAGCACGTACGCGCACTCGTGGCGAAGGAGCGCGCTTGCGTCCCGGACCATTCCCGCGCCAAGCGCGACGGCCGCCTCGTCCGTCCCGAGGTTGCGAAGCGCGAAGATCGCCTGGAAGCGGTCGAACATGGGACGCGAAACGTCGAGAAGCCTGTCGCGCAGGGCGCGGACGTCGGTCTCGGGCGCCGCGGGCGCGGGATCGACGGTTCCGGCGGCGCTCACGGGCGGTCGGGGGGCGCGAAGGTCCTCGGCGGCGCGCGACATGACGGGGCAATTTCGCCAAGGACTATTTCAATGCCGCGCCCGTCCCGCTCGCGGGCGTCGGGCGGGTGCGTCCCCGCGGAACCTTTTTCCTCCGAAGGCGCGCTGCCCGCGCGATGCTTGCCATCGGCGTCCTGGCCTCCGGCAGCGGCTCGAACCTCCAGGCCATCCTGGACGCCTGCGCCAAGGGACGCGTGCCTGGAAGGGTCGCGATGGTGCTTTCCGACAAGCGCGACGCCCACGCGCTCGATCGGGCGCGCCGGGCGGGCGTGCCGTCCGCCTTCGTGGACCCCGCGGGCCGCTCGCGCGAGGAGCACGAAGGCGACATGATCGCGCGCCTGGACGCGGCGAGCGTGGGCCTCGTGTGCCTGGCGGGCTACATGCGCATCCTCACGCCCGTCTTCGTGCGTCATTATGCCGGGCGCCTTCTCAACGTTCACCCGTCGCTCCTCCCCGCCTTTCCGGGCGCGCGCGCCCATCGGGACGTCCTCCTCGGCGGCGCGAAGGTGTCCGGCTGCACGATCCACTTCGTGGAGGAGGCCGTCGACGCCGGGCCCATCGTGGCGCAGGCCGTCGTACCGGTGCTCGCCGACGACACGGAGGAAACGCTCGCCCGCCGCGTGATCGCGCAGGAGCACCGACTCTACCCGCAGGTCGTCCGGTGGTTCGCGCAGGGGCGCCTCGAGGTTCGCGGGCGCCAGGTGCGCGTGAAGGATGCGCCTTCCTCCCCCGGATCCACGCTGTGCTCGCCGCCGGTGGAACCGTGAACATCGGCGAGGCTCGCGCGCTCCTGGAGTCGCTGTCGGCGTGGCGCGCCAACTTTCGGCTCGACGCGATTGAGATCCTCCTGTCGGAGCTTGGCCATCCCGACCGGGCGTATCCCATCGTGCACGTCGGCGGCACGAACGGCAAGGGAAGCGTGTGCGCGTTCCTGGACGCGACGCTTCGGGCCTCCGGCCGCAGGACCGGCCTGTACACGTCTCCTCATCTCGTGGATTTCTCCGAGCGCATCCAGGTCGACGGCGCGCCCATCGCGCCGGCGGTCTTCGCCGGGCGCATGGAGGCGATCCTTCCCGCGTTCGAAGCCGCCCGCTCGCGCGTGGGCGAGGTGACCTACTTCGAGCTTCTCACGGCGCTTGCCCTCCACCATTTCCGGGAGGAGCGCGTGGAGGCGGCCGTCGTGGAGGTGGGAATCGGCGGCCGACTGGACGCGACGAACGCGATCGCGCGCCCGGCCGCGACGGTGATCACGAACGTGACCCTCGAGCACACGGACGTGCTTGGACCCGACGTGCCGTCCATCGCGCGCGAGAAGGCCGGCATTCTCAAACCCGGAGTCCCGCTTGCGACCGCCGCGCGCGGGTACGCCCTCGCCGTGCTCGCCGACGCCGCGCGTGGCGTGGGCGCGCCCGTGCGGCACGTGGACGAGCTTGCGCTTCGGCCGGAAGGGGGCACGCTCGACGGGCAGCGCTTCACGGCGCGGTGGGGCGGAAAGCGCCGCCTCTTCTCCACGCGCCTTCTGGGCGACCACCAGGTCGAGAACGCCGGCCTTGCCATGCTCGCGCTCGAAGGCGCACGATCCGCGCTTCCCGTGGACGGCGAGGCTCTGGCCGCAGGACTCGCGCGCGCCCGGTGGCCCGGACGGCTCGACGTCTGCGATCGGGACCCGCTCACGCTCCTGGACGGCGCGCACAATCCGGACGCGGCGGCGCGCCTGGGCGCGTTCCTCGATCGTTACGAGCTTTCGCCCGCGGTGCTTGTCCTTGGCATCCTCAAGGACAAGGACGTGGACTCCGTGCTCGAACGCCTCGTGCCGCGCGGCAGCCGCCTCGTCGCCTCGACCGCCCCCGGCCCGCGTGGCCTTCCGGCGGCGGAGCTTGCCGCCCGGACGCGCGGCCGCATCGCGACGGACGTGGTGGAGGACCCGCGGCTTGCGCTCGACCAAGCGCGCCGTCTTGCCCGCTCGGACGGCGGCACCGTCGTGGCCACCGGGTCCCTGTACTTCGTGGGCGCCATCCTCGCGTCGCTGCGCGACCGGCCCCTTGGCGACCGACGACTAGATATCGCCGCTTCGCGTCCGGAACGGCGATGATCTGGCGCGTGGGCTCCACGGCCTTCGACCTGTCGCGACGCGCGCTCGTCCTGGGCGTCGTCAACGTCACGCCCGATTCCTTCTCCGACGGAGGTCGGTACGCAAGCGCGGAGGACGCCGTCCGGCTGGGCCGCCGGCTCGTGGCCGAGGGCGCCGACCTCCTCGACGTCGGCGGCGAGTCGACGAGGCCAGGCGCCAAGCCCGTTTCCCGCGAAGAAGAGTGGAGCCGCATCGCGCCCGTCCTCGAGGGCCTGCGCGACGCGGGCGTGCCGCTTTCCGTGGACACCCGAAAGGCCGACGTAGCGCAGCGGGCGCTTGCGGCGGGCGCCTCGATCGTAAACGACGTGTCGGGCCTCGCGGACCCGGGCATGGCCGGCGTCGTGGCCAAGCATCGGGCCGCGCTCGTGCTCATGCACCTGCAGGGGACGCCCCAAACCATGCAGGAGGACCCGCGGTACGGGGACGTCGTGGCCGAGGTGGCGTCCTTCCTTCGCTCGCGCGCCGACGCCGCCGTCGCCGCGGGCGTGCGCCGCGAGGCGATCGCGCTCGACCCGGGCTTTGGCTTTGGCAAGACGACCGAGCACAACCTTGCGCTTGCGCGGGGCCTCCCGGAGCTTGCCGGCCTCGGACGACCGCTTGTCGTGGGGTTCTCCCGGAAGTCGATGCTCGGGTTCCTCACGGGACGCGACGTGCACGAGCGCGTGCACGCCGGCGTCGCGGCCGCCGCGCTTGCGATCGAGCGCGGAGCCCGCGTGGTCCGAACGCACGACGTCGCGGCGGCCGTGGACGCTCGCAAGGTCGCCGAGGCGTTCCTCGCCGAGCGCGGCGGCCGGGAGCCCTCCCTCGACCGCATCAGCGTGCGCGGCATGCGCTTCCACGCGAAGGTCGGCCACCTACCGGAAGAGCGGAAGCTTGGCCACGACGTCTCGGTCGACGTGGACCTCTACGCCGACCTGCGGCGGCCCGGGCGCTCGGATCGGCTGGAGGACGCGCCCGACTACGCCGAGGTGTTCCGCCGTGCGCGCGCCGCCGCGCAGGAGCGCGAGTACGTGCTGCTCGAGGCGCTCGCCGAGCGCATCGCCGATTCGATCTCCGACCTGCCGGCCTCGCGCGTCGTCGTGCGCGTGCGCAAGCCCCACCCTCCTTTTGGAGGACCCGCCGACCATTCCGAGGTCGAAATCCGTCGGCCCTAGGACGGCGAACCCTTTAAGACGGGAAAGGGATTCGGCGACGATGTCGAATCGGCCCCGCGCCGGCTTCCTTCTCGCCGCGCCGCTTCTGTTCCTCGTGCTGGCCGGCTGCGCCGGCCCAACGGCGCCAGGTCCGGGCCTTCCGGGATCGTCCCTCCCGCCGGCCCTGCTCGTCGATCGATCGCACGCAGGCACGCTCCAGCTCTACGTGCACGCCAAGCACGCCGTCGTGCGGTACGATTGGATCAACGTGAGCCTCGAGAACGAGACCGTGCGCGCGCATCGCCAAGCCTACGCCCTCGATGCCGTTCTCGAAACCTCGGCCGGGCACGTCGAAGTGACCGTGGACGACGGCACGCTCTCCTGGAGCTTCGCCGCGTACCTTCGCCTGAACGAGACGGCCTCGCCTCGGCTCCTCGAAACGCGCCTTTTCAACGGCACCGCCTACGGGGAGTGGCGCAACCTGACGCTTCCCCACGAGCGCCTGCTCCAGCGGGGGGACGAGCCGTGAGCCTTCCCAAGGCGTACCTCGCGCTCCTTGCGCTCGTGGGCCTGGCCTTTGCCGCCGTCGCGCTCACCGCGACGGGCGTCGTGACGGTCGAGAGCGTCTTCCTGCTCCTCCTCAACTACGTCTTCCAGGTGTTCGCCGTCACCGTGCTCGCGGCGCTGGGCGGTGTCTTCGTGGGCATGCTGCTTGCCCACCGCATCCTCTCCACGCGCGGCTTCTCGGCCTTCGAGCGCGAGCTTCTCGAGACGCTCGGCGACGTACGCGAGCGGCTCGACGACATGAAGCGGCACGACCAGGCGCTCGCGAAGCGAATCGAGATCCTGGAGCGGCAGGTGCGCTAGCGTGGTCCATTGGGCCGACGTGCTCGCCCGCGACGTCGCGGACGAAAGCGCGGGACCCCACGTGCTGGCGACGGCCATCACGCCCTCGGGGCCCATCCACGTGGGCAACATGCGCGAGGTGCTCACGACCGACGCGGTCCACCGCGCGCTCTTGGACCGCGGCGCGCGCTCCGAGCTTCTGTACATCGGCGACACGTACGATCCCCTCCGAAAGGTGTACCCCTTCCTCGACAAGGGGACGTACGAGGAGCACGTGGGAAAGCCGCTCTCGGAGATTCCGTGCCCGGGCCCGGACGGAAAGCCCGCCCGCTGCCATCCGAGCTACGCGCACCACTTCCTCGAGCCCTTCCTCCAAGCGCTTTCGGAGCTTGGCGTGCGGCCGCGCGTGATGCTCGCCCACGAGATGTACGAGCGCGGCGACTACGTCGAGGCGACCCTGCGCGCCCTCGAACGGACGACCGCGATCCGCGACATCCTCGTGCGAGTCGCCAAGCGCGAGGGCAAGATCCCGGAGAGCTACCTTCCCTTCAACGTGCAATGCGAGCGCTGCCGGCGCCTCAACGGCCCCGTGCCTCTCCTCTACGAGACGCCGTACGTCGAGTACGCGTGCAAGGCGTGCGGCCACGAGGGCCGCAAGGACGTCCGCCAAGGCGGCGGCGGCAAGCTGCCCTGGCGCGTCGACTGGCCCGCGCGCTGGTGGTTCCTAGGCGTCACCTTCGAGGCCATGGGAAAGGACCACGCGGCCGCCGGGTCGAGCTGGGACACGGGCGTGGAGATCGTTCGCGACGTGTACGGACGCCAGCCGCCGGCGCGCACGGTCTACGAGTTCATCCAGCTCAAAGGCGTAGGCGCCATGCACAGCAGCACCGGCACGGCGGTCGCGGCCACGGACATGCTCAAGATGACGCCGCCCGAGGTGCTGCGCTTCCTCCTCATGCGCCCCCACCCGTCCAAGCACATCGACTTCGACCCGGGCGACGGCGTCGCCACGCTCGTGGACGAATACGACGCGTGGGACCGCGCCAAGTTCGGCAAGGACGACCGGCGGCCCGACATGGAGGATCTCGACCGCGTGATCGAGCTCTCCGAACCGGAGCATCCCATGACGCGCGACCACACGCACCCGGCCATCTCCTGGCAGAACCTCGCCATCCTCTGGCAGGCCAACCGGCACACGCGCGATCCCCTCGCGCAGATCCGCCGCGTGCTCCAGGAGCGGCAGGGCGTGCGCCTGGACGCGCGGGACGAGGCGTGGCTGCAAAGCCGCGTGCGGCACGTCGCGTACTGGCTCTCCGCCTTTGCGCCCGACAAGTGGAAGTTCACGCTGCACGGGGACTGGTCGCCGGCGCTTGCTCGCGGCTTGGACGAATCGGACCGGCGCCTCGCCGCGACGCTTGCCCAAGCGCTCTCCGCCGTCGCGTGGGAGCCGCAGGCCGTCCACGACGCCGTCTACGCGGCCGCCGAGAAGGCCGGTCTTCCGGGGAAGAAAGGTTTCGAGGTCGTGTACAAGGCGTTCCTCGGGCAGCCGCGAGGACCGCGCGCCGGCTATTTCTTGGCGAGCCTAGAGCGGGATTTCGTCGCGCGCCGGCTGCAGGATGCGGCCGCCGGCTAGGCCGATGTATACGTAAGTATACGTCTGTATACATTCGTATGCGCGCGTTCTCGGCTAGGATTCGCGAAGGCGCGTAACGTGCTCGCGATACGTCGCCGCGACCTCGCGCCCGCAGCTTGCGCAGCGGTAGCGGACCTCGACGTGGCGAAGGTCGGGCTCGACGTGGAATCCGGCAAGGTGGAGCTTCGCGTCCGGGCATCCGCACGTGGGCAGGCTAGCGCCCCCGCCTCTTGCCGCGCGGCGGAAGCTCGCCCGATCCGCCCGTCCCGCGCGCGGCGGTGCGAAGCTCGCGCTCGGCGCGCCGCGCCTCGTAGCGCGCCTTTCCCTCGGCGAAGCGGCGCTTCTCCTCGGGCGTCTGCGGGACGACGGCCGGGATGGGGGTGGGCTTGCCGAACTGGTTCAACGCGACGAACGTGAAGTACGCGGAGGAGGTGTGCCACCGCTCGCCCGTGAGCGGGTCCTCGCTCTCGACCTTGACGCCCACCTCCATGGAGGTCTTGCCGGTGAAGTTCACGCTCGACTTCAGGATGATGAAGTGGCCGATCTTGACCGGGTGGCGGAAGTCGAGCTTGTCGACCGAGACCGTCACGACGGGACGGCGGCAGTGGCGCAGCGCGGCCATGGCGCAGGCGATGTCCATGAGGTGCATGACGCGACCGCCAAGGAGGTACCCGAGCGGATTGGCCTCGCCGGGGAGCACCTGCTCGGTAAGCTCGCTCTTGCTTGCGGAGACGGGCTTGGGCGCGAGGCGGTCCATGGCGGGCGCGCAATGGAGGGCCGCGGGCTTAAAGCACGCGTTTGCGCGCTAGGCGACGACGAGCGTGATCGTGCGGCTCGCGACGATCCAGTTTCCGTCGTACCAAACGGCCATGACCTCGACGGAGCCGGAGAGGCCGGTGAGGTCCACCGTGCGGTTGAACGCGGCGCCGCCGTTTCCGTTGACGGCCTGGACGGCCTTGACGACGCCGTTTGCGAGCACGACGACGCGCTCGTCGTAGCCGGCGATCGGGCATCCATCGGACGTGACGGGGACGCCAAAGGCGGTGTTGGAGCAGGCGTCGGAGGCGTTGGCGACGCCGTCGCCGTCCTGGTCGGTGGGCGAAAGCGCCTTGGGAAGCACGTCGGCGACGAGCTCGTAGCGCACGCCAAAGAGCGGGTCGTTCACCTGGTAGGGATCGACGCGGATCGCAAGCGTGCCCGCCGGAACGTTCGGGAGGACGACGCGCTCGGAGGTCGTGAAGCCCTGCGTGGAGCTCTTGGCGGCCGCGCCCGTCACGTAGAGGTCGAGGTCGTCCAGCGCGCCGAGGTTCCCAAACCAGCGCAGGTCGATCGTGACCTCGCTTGGCTCGGCGACGGGAAGCGTGAAGGTGCGTCCCGTGTTGGTTCGGACGCCAAAGGACGAGTGCTGAGGGAAGAACGTGTTGGGCGGGATTCCGGAATCCTGGAGGCTCACCGTGGTCGCGACGCGACCGTGGGGGTGGCCGGAGGCGCCGTTTCCGAGCACCGAGCCGTCGGGGGCGCCCGGACCGCTCACGTTGTAGCGAACGGTTCCGGCAAGCTCGATCGGTCCGGCGGCGACGGTGGCGCCGTCGACGTGGCTTGCGATCGCGATGCGCGGGGGCGCGCGCTGGACGCCGCCTGACGGCGTGAAGCTGCCCGTCCCGCCGATCTGCTGCAGGCGCTCGGCGGGCTGCGGGCAATCCTTCGCAAGACCCGTGGGCGAGGCGTAGTAGTGGTCGGCGGGGTGCTGGATCTGGAACTGGCCGCCGGGCCCGTCCTCATGGTTGGCGACAAGCGGGCGGGGGAGCAGGAAGCGGCTCATGCGCAGAGCGAACGCCTCGACGTCGAGCGTGGAGACGCACTTGTTGAAGGCCTGGTTGGCGTAGGCCATGATGTCGGCGGACGGGACGGCGTTTGCCTTGTGGTCGAGCGCGTCGCCGACGTGGCCCACGCTCAGGCAGTGCCCGACCTCGTGCGCGACGAGGTCGTAGAGGCCGAAGAAGTCGATCGTGCCCGGCACCGGGTCGATCGCGCCGTTCACGGCGTAGCAGGTCGTGCCGCCGCCGGGGCATTCCTCGACGTACGTGCCGCCGTGCCCTTGGTGGTGGCTGTCGAAGCCGGGCAGGGCCTGCCACGCTTCGAGGGAGGCGAGCGGGTTTGCGCCGCGGCAGGGGGCGCGGAAGCCAAGAGGGTCGATTCCGATGCCCGCTCCGCCGGCGGGGTTGGTGACGACGACCACGATCTCGGGATCCCACAGGGGATCGGTGGTGAGCGTCTCGTCGTCGACGAAGATGTTGAACTCGACGGCAAGCAGCCAATCGAGGCCCATCTGCGGGGCGAGGTAATGGATGCCGTCGCGCCACATCTCGATGGCCTGGCGCATGGTGCGAAGGTCGCGCTCGGGGTACGTCGTGGCGGGCGGGACGAGGAGGACGTCGAGGATGGGCGTGTCGAGGTGGTTGAGGTTCGTCCGCATGTGGTAGCAGCCGTCGGTGAAGCGCGGCGTCGAACCGGTGAAGCTCGTGTTGCATCCGGCTGGGACGTGTCCCAAGCCGAAGTGGACGCCCATGCCCGGCTTCGTCTCGCCCAGCGGGACGTAGGGCACCACGAGCACCATCACGAACAACACCGCCAACGCGCGCTTGGTCGAGAGCATGCGAACGCCTCCCGTCGGCTCACCCCGGCCGAACGGGGCCGCCGAGCCGCTGGGGGCTTCATAAGGTTTCTCGGCAGATCGGCTTCGATGCCTACGGTCGGGCGCGGCGAAGCTCGAGCCAATCGTCCCCCACGCGGAACACCAGGCGCTTGCGGACGCCGTGGGCCAGGCGCACGGGCCCGGAGACCTCCGGCCAGGGGCGGCTTGCGCCTTCCGTGAGCGCGTGGACGAGGAACGGCGCGTGGTCGGTCGCCGGGTCCCCGCGGTACACGCGGAAATGTGTGCCGAACTTGAACCCCGTCTTGGGTACAAGGCCGGCTTTGCGAAGCGCGTCGTAAGCACGGTAACGTAGCGGGAAATCGGATTGAGACTTCTCGGCGAGCGCTCGCAGACCCTCGGCGGAGAGGGCTCTTCCGGTCACCGCGTCGCGCACGGCAAGTCCACGACCGGCCAGCCAGGCGGCCTCCACGAGCGACAGCCAGCGCACGGGACCCACGGCGTTGCCAAACGCGCCGCGCGCCAAGGCCTCCTGGGCGGCAGAGTCCCACACGCCCACCCGCCCGGCCGCGAGGACCCCCTCGGAACCGGCCGGAAGCTCGACCCCGGCGCCAGGGGCCTTCCCCGCAAGCTCGGCGAGGCCCGCCTCGTAGTAGGTGAGATCGCCCTCTTCGTCGGCCACGGCGAGCAGGACCTTGCGCAAGCGTCGCGCCGCCTCGCGGCACGCCTCCAGCACCTCAAGCGTCTCGAAGGTGCCTCGTTCCTCGATGGCAAACACGACGTGCGTGGGAGCGGTGCGCCCGGGGAAGCCCCCGCGGGGATGCAGGTGGAACTCGCGCCCGTCGCGCGCGGCCGCCGCGACGTAGCCGCGCTTGCGGAGGTCGCGGTAGACGAGGTAGCGCGTCTCGAATTCGGGCACAAGCCGCGAGGCGATCTCAAAGAGTTCCGGAAGCGCGCGGCGCGCGCCTCCGTCCTGAACGGACAGCCGGCCTTCCTCGGCCAGGAACGCGGCCTCGAGGAGCGACAGGTCGACGCCTCCGCCCGAGCGGGGAACGCCGAAGGCGCCTTTGTTGTAGAGGCTTGCCCCCTGCGCCTCGTCGGCGACGAGGACCCGGTTTCCCCGGAGCTCCCCCCGTGCGGCGGGAGCCTTCGCGCTCACTTGGCCCTCTCCGCCGCGCGCAGGACGGATTCGAAGAGCGCGCGGCCGTCGCCGGGGCCCGCCGGGTCGCGCCCGCGCGTCCAGTCGGAATGCTGCCAGCCGAAGAACGCTCGCTCGGGGTGGGGCATCATGCCGAACACGTTGCCGGCCGGGTTCGTGAGCGCGGCGACGCCGTCGGGCGTCCCGCTTGGATTCCAGGGGTACTTGCCGGGCTTGCCCTTGTCGTCGACGTAGCGGAACACGACCTGGCCGTTCTCCCGAAGCTTGCGCCGCATGGCCGCGTCGCGCGACGAAGGGAACAGGAGCTTGCCCTCGGCGTGCGCGCTTGGGATCGAGAGGACCTTGCCGCGCCGAAGCTCCGACGTGAAGCGGCAGCGGCTCCCCTCGTACCGAAGAAGCGTCGGTCGGCATTCGTACTTCGCGCTGTCGTTGATGTGGAGCACGGCTTCGGGCGAATCGGCGATGGGGCCCGAAAGTCCGGGCAGCGCCCCGAGCTCGACGAGGATCTGGAAGCCGTTGCAGAAGCCGCCCACGGGCTTGCCGGAGCCGATGAACTGCTCGAGGTCCTTGCGAAGCGCCGACTTCAGCCGCGCGGCGAAGATGGCGCCGGCGCGCACGTAGTCGCCCGCCGAGAACCCGCCGGGGAGCATGAGGACGTCGTAGTCCGCAAGGCGCCGACGGTCCTCGACGCGCACGCGGTCGCCCGCAAGCTGGTTGAGATGCACGATCTCGGCCTGCGCGCCCAGGTGGCGGTAGACGGCCGCCGTCTCCTCCTCGCAATTGCTGCCTTCGATCTGCAGCACGGCGACCTTGATCTCCGAGCGCTTCATCCGATCACCATCCGCGGGATCGCCGTGGACCAGATCTCGCGCGCCTTGGCCACGGGAATCTTCGCGAGCGTCCGGCGTCCCGCCGTCGCGACGACGGCCTTTCCACCCACGCGCCCGAGGCGGTGCACGGGCGCCTTGCCCTTGAAGTGCGCTTCGAGCTTGCGCGGCGCGTCCGTCTCGATCACCCAGCGCGTGTTGGATTCGCTGAAGAGCTCGACGTCGGGCCGAAGCGTTCCGGGTAGCGCGATCTTCCCGCCAAGGTCGCCACCCATGGCCATCTCCGAAACGCAGGCGAGGAGGCCGCCGGTCGAGACGTCGTGGCAGGCGCGCACGAGCCCCTTCTCGATCGCCGACACGACCGCGTCCGCGGCGCGCTTGGAGGCGGGCCAGGCCACGCGCGGGACGGTCCCGCCGCTGCCCCCGGCCACGCGGTAGTACTCGCTGCCGCCCATCTCCGCCTTCGTCTCGCCGACGAGGAAGAGCGTGTTCCCCGTCTCCTTCAGGTCGGTCGTGGCGACGTGGCGCACGTCCTTCACGATGCCGACGGCCAGGATGGCGGGCGAGGGGGGAACGCTTCCGAGGTGGCTTTCGTTGTACAGGGAGACGTTGCCGCTGGCAAAGGGGATCGAGAGGCCGCGGGCGGCGTCGCCCAGCGCGCGGGCCGACTCCTCGATCTCCCACATGCGCTCGGGGCGCTCGGGGTTGCCGAAGTTGAGGCTGTCGGTGAGGGAGTCCAGGCGCGCGCCGACGCTTGCGAGGTTTCGCAGCGACTCCTCCACGGCGCAGGCCGTCCCCCAGTAGGGGTCGAGCTCGGTGACGTACGGGTTCACGTCCGTCGTGACGGCAAGGCCCCGCCAGCTCTCGTCCAGGGGCTTCATCACGGTCGCGTCGCCCGGGCCGTAGCGGCCCACGCGCCCTTGCAAGGGCTTCACGGCCGTGCGCCCGCGCACCTCGTGGTCGTATTGGCGGATGACGAGCTCCTTCGACGCGACGTTGGGCGACGCGAGGATGCGCTCGAGCGTCTTCGTGTAGTCCTTCGCCTCGGGGGGAGCCTCGTCGACCGTGGCGATCCGACGCGGGGACTTGGGACGCTCGTAGACGGGGCCTTCGTAGATGAACGGCAGGTCCATGTCGAGCACAAGCGTGTCGCGCCAGAAGACCCGGATGCGCTCCTCGCGCGTCGCCTTCCCGATGACGGTCGCCTCGACGTCCCACTTGGCCGCGATGGCGAGGACCTCGTCGAGGTTCGCGTCCGAGACGGCAAGCATCATGCGTTCCTGGCTCTCGGATACCCAGATCTCCCACGGCGCCATGCCGGGCTCCTTCGTGGAGACGCGGTCGAGCCGGATCTCGCAGCCAAGCCCTGCGGCAAGGGCCATCTCGCCCGCGACGCACGACAGGCCGCCGCCGCCCAGGTCCTTCATGCCGTGGAGAAGCCCGCGGCGCGCCGCCTCGAGGCAAACGTGGATGACCGGCTCCTTCGTGATGGGATCGCCAAGCTGCACGGCGCTTCGGCTCTCCTCCTCGCTCGTTTCGGAGAGGTCCGCGCTCGCGAAGGTCACTCCGTGGATGCCGTCGCGCCCCGTCCGGCCGCCCACGAGGACGTAGTTGTCCCCGGGCTGCTTCACCGAGGAGTGGACGAGGTGCTCGCGCCGGCCGATGCCCACGCAGCCCACGTTCACGATCACGTTGGCCGTGTAGCCGGGGTGGAAGACGATCTGCCCCGCGACCGTGGGAATCCCGATGCGGTTTCCGTAGTCGCGGATGCCGGAGACGACGCCGGAGAAGAGGTAGCGCGGGTGCTTGACGCCGCGGGGCAGCGCGTCGGCGGGAAGGTCAAGCGGGCCGAAGAAGAGGGGATCGACGAGCGCGATGGGCTGGGTTCCCATGCAAAGGATGTCGCGGACGATGCCGCCCACGCCCGTGGCCGCGCCGCCGTACGGCTCAATGGCCGACGGATGGTTGTGGCTCTCCATCTTGACGGCGTACACGTGCTCGTCGTCGAAGGGAAGAACACCCGCATCCTCGCGACAGAGGATGCGGTCCTCGCAGATGCCGTACACGTGCCGCCGCAGGACCGGCTTCGAGGACTTGTAGCAGCAATGCTCGCTCCACGCCTGCCCGAGCGCCTGCAGCTCGACGTCCGTGGGCTCGCGGCCGACCTTGCGGTAGTAGGCCTGGATCTCGAGCATCTCCTCGACCGAGAGGCCAAGCCCGGCCTTGGCGGAGAGCTCCTCCAGATCCTTTGCGCTTGCCGCGCCGATGTGGATGCGCGCCACGGGCGGCTCGGTGCGCAGGAGACTCGTCTGGACCATCCCTAGCGCACCTTCTCGACCGTGATCGTGTACTCGTGGATGACCGGGTTGGCCAGAAGCCGCCGCGCGATCTCGTCGCCTTGCCTTCGGGCGTCCTCCTCCGACCGGGCGGCAAGCTCGACCGCATACAGGCGCTCGGCCGCGACACCGCGCACGTCCCGGAATCCGAGGAGCTCAAGCGCCTTGTGGGTGCTCTTGCCCTCGGGGTCGGTGACCCCCTTTTTCAAGGCAACACGGATCCCGGCTCGGAACGTGGGCGTCATCGGCGGGTAAGAACCTAGGCCGATTTATAAAGCCAGCGCCGGCTCGCGAGCGCCAGAAACGCAAACGCCGCGGCCGTGAGCCCGGGCGAGGGCCACGGGACGACTGCGCGGGAATCGTTGGGCGCGGTCCTGTCGCCGCTGGGCGGCGGGCCGGACGGGCGCGCAAGGTCGCGTTCGTCCGCCGGCGCCGTGGCGTGCAGACCCTGACCGTGCGAATGCTGCCGACGCAACGAGGCGTCCACGCTTGCCTCGGATCCCGCCCGATCGTGGGCTGCCGTTTCCTGGCAGGACAGCGTCTCGATCTCGACGCCGGTCTCCACCTCGCCAAGTTCCACGAGCCAAACGGGAGCCTCGTCGTCCCAGAGCAGAAGCCGGGCGACCGGTCGGCCGTCCTCGATCGCCGGACGAAGCGCGCGCTCCTCCTGGCGGTCTTCCGTCTCCACGCGCACGACGACTTCGTCGTCGACGAGCAGGACCACCTCGAAATCGCCTTCGCAAGACGCCCCGTCGATCCCCAGCACGGCAAAGGCGCTTGCCGACGGCAGGAAGGCAACCACAAGAAGCGCGGCCAAAGGCAATCGCACAAGCTCACCGTGCCATCGGCGCTACCACGCGGATGCGCAGTTCGTGCGCTCCGGCGGCGATCCCGCGCAAGGTCGGCTCGACGACCAGTCGAACGTCGGCGTGCGGCTGCAAGGTTCCCGGCAGCGCGATCACGGCGCGCCCGTTCACGAGGCTCCACGATTCGTTCGTCCCGGCCACTCGGACCGCGCCATTGGCGGAAACGTTTCCGACGCGAACGTCCACGTGCAGCCGAGGCAGATCGACGTTCCCGAGGTTTTGGACAAGGAGCGTCCAGTTGGCGGTACCGGCCGCGCTGGCCCGCGCCGGCCCCTCTTCGATCCGGGCGGCCAGCCGCAGGACGGGGCCCACCTCAAACGGGCGCAAGGCCGTCGCGCGGCGGCCCGAAGCGTCGACCGCCTCGGCCTCAAGCTGGTACCGTCCATGACGCGCCAGGGCCGGGACCTCGAATCGCACGGAACCTCTCGTGGCATCGTGCGTGAGGTTCCAGCCGGTCGGCGTCCCGTCGGGCGCAAGGATCCGCGCTCGGGGGGAATCGTGCAGGTCGCCGTTGGGATCGGAGGCGTTCACGACCGCCTCGAAGTGGCGGGGCGCCACGGGCCACACGCCCCGGTCCAGGTTCCGTGCGGGCGCCACCTCCACGCGCGGCGGCGCATCCAGGATGGAGAGGGCGGCTTGCGCGCGGTTGAGCACCGTTCCGTCGGACGACTCGACGAGCACGCCGCCGGGCCCAAAGGCGGACACGCGGACGAGGGCGGGCCCGGCGCGAAGCGGTGCGGGGAGCGCGACGGAGAGCGAAGCGTTCGACGCGTTCACCGTCCACGCGACGAGCTCGCTTCCCGTCTTCGCGTCGAGGAGCTCGACGGCCAAGGACTGCGCGGTCGAAAGATCGCCATCCACGGACAGGGCGATCGTTTGACCCGGTTCGGCGCCGGCGGGCAGGCGCACGGCCTTCAGCCGGGGCACGGGCAGGAGCTCGAAGGTCGCCGATCCGACGAGGGTACCGTCCACGTAGGCGGACGCCCGGTAGAAGCCGGCCCGCGCGGCGGCGGGCACGTGGACGGCAAAGGGCAGATCGAGCAGGCCCAATCCGTCCGCGACGCGGTAGCCCGCCGCCCGGTGCGTTCGATCGGAGAGCGTCCAGTTGCCCCACACCGAGGATCGCAAGGCTTGCTCAACCGCAAGCTCGAAGGGCTCGGAGGCCAACCGCGAGCCGGACCAGAGCTTGACCTCGAGCTTGGCAAACGGCGCGGCCGACTCGGGGTCCAGCGGGCCACTCCCGAAGTTCCGGCTGGCGACGGAGACGAACCCCCGCAGGGCCGCCGCGCGATCCGGAACGAGCGTCGTCGTATCGAGCGAAAGCTGCCCGGCGGGTTTCGAGGGCACGATCGAAAAGGTTCTGTCCACGGACGCGGAGCCCGCCCGCATCCGCAGGACGTAGCTTCCCTCGCGCAGGGGCGAGCGTTCGTAGCGGTGCTCCAGCGCGACGTCGGCGGAGGCTGGGTCGACCGGGATGCGCTCATGCTCGACGAGCAGGCCTTCACGAAACACCTCCACCGTGACGTGGTCGATGCCAAGCGACGGCGAGCCACGCACCCGAGCCCGCGTCACGACGGCCGAGCCCGCCGTCTTGTTCTTGGGCCGGTTCACGTCGTCGTTTGTGAGGACGATCTCGACGTGCGGCTCCTCGACGGTCACTTGCGCGCGGGCCTCCGCGTGGCCTTCCTCGGTTCGCGGCACGTGGACGTCGCGCTTGTGGACCGTGCGCTCGCCGCCCGAGAGGATCTCCGCGAGCAGCCGGTAGTCCCCCGGCCCGTCGAGGGCCGCAAGCCAAGCCTCGACGGATCGCCCGGCCGGCCCGGCTGGAACCTCGTGGCGGACTTCGTCGGCTTCGCCCGTCGCGTTGGCGACAAGCCGCGCCAGGAGGGCGGCCGGCCCGGGGTCGGCAAGCCGGACGACCACGCGAACCCGAAGCTCGGCGGCGTGGACGTCCACTTCCACCTCCGGGGACGAGCCTTGCGCCAGTCCCGGGAAGGAACCGGCAAGGACGATCGTGGCGACGGCAAGGGCCCGGGCGAAGGAAGTGCGTCCCATGCGCCGGGCAGCGCCAGCCCCGCTACTTGGCGGTTCTCCCGAGATCGCAGCGTGGGCGGACTAGCGCACGATGCCGGCGGCCCCGCACCCGGGGCACCGGTGCTTGAGGGGCCGCTCCCCCGTGTCGTCCACGCGGAAGACCGTGGCGCAGCCCTTGCAGCGCAAGCGCAAGGCCTTGACCGCCGGTGCGACCGAGCCCGCCGGGCGCGACGCGGCGCGCTCGGCCATGGACGAGGGCGCCTGCGGCGCAGGCGGCGGCGCGGCAAGCTCGTCCTCCTCGCGAAGGACGCCTTCGGCCCCGCAGCCAGGGCACGTGTGGTGGAGAGGCCGCGTGCCAAGGTCCCGAACGTCGAAGATGGTGCCGCAGTTGCCGCACTTGAGGGTGATCGTCTGCGCATACGACTCCCCGGCGGACGCCGGGAGCCCTCCGCCCAGGCCGGCCTCGGGCAGCGCGTGCGGCGTCGTGGCGAAGAGGACGATGAGGAAGGCCAAGAGCGCCAGCACGGCCACCGTGAAGGCGAGCAGCAGGAGCTGCGCCTGCGCGGGCATCACAAGGGCCGCCAGGAGCGAGGCGCCCAGGATGGCGATCACGCCGACGAGCACGCCGAGGCTTGCGCTGCGCCGCCGCTGCGCGGGCCAGGCGCGAAGGCCGGTCGGCGCGGCTTGGGCTTCCATCATGGCCGCCACCTCACGAAGGCGCCGTAGGCCGCAAGCGCCACGGTCGCGCTTGCGACGAACAGGAGCAGCAGGAGGTTGCCCAGGAGCGAGGGCGCGCCGTCCGCGACGCGGAAGGTGGCGACGCCGCGCACGGTCTGGACCTCGCCGCTTGCAAGCGTCACGACCGCGTCGACCGTGTGGGTGCCCTTCTGCCCGGGCGTGAAGATCACCGACCAGATTCCGTCGCCGGCCGTGGAGTCCCCGTTCGTGCCGTCGTCGTACAGGTCGATCGTCTGCTGCTGCCCGCCGCCCGTTACGATGGCTTGGACGGAGGTCGCGTTCACGCCGGAGCGCAGGCGTACGGTCAGGAGCACGGAGCCTCCCTCCGTGATCTCGGATTGATCCACCCCGGCCTGGTCGATCACGGGCGGCTCGTTGCTCACCCGAACGGTGACGTTCACGCTCACGAGATGCTGCCCGTCGCTTGCGGTGACGCCGATCACCCACACGCCGTTGGCCACGGCCGTCGTGTTCCAGGTCACGGATCGCAGCGCCGTGTTGTTGGCGATCGAGACGACGCCCCCGGGACCCTCGGCGACGACGAAGAACGTGAGCACGTCCTGGTCGGCGTCCGTGGCGTTCCAGGCGATCGTCGCGACGCCGGAAAGCGTGGCGTTGGCGGCCGGGCGCGCGAGGGCGAGGACCGGCGCCCGGTTCGTCGAATCGAATCGGAACGCCTGGCCGTTGTCGTCGCGCTTCTCGCTCGAGTTGCCGATGCAGTCCTCCGCCTCGAGGATAAAGTACAACGTCTCGTCCCGGTCGGGCAGCTGGCCGCTCCAGGCCGTGCCGGCCGCGGTCGCGCGCGTGAGCGGCACGATCGTGGGGAAGGGCCCGGTCGGGGCTTCGCCCACCCGCAAGCGCACCGCGCAGACGTCCGTGGACAGGACGTCCACCGTGACGGTCCTGCCCGCCGTCACGGCGTGCGAGCCGAACACGGGACCGGACGTCTTGAGCCGCAGCACGGCCGAGGACTGGGAGGCCGTCGGCGGCAGCGCCACGTTGCCCACGCCGTCCTCGGCCCGCAGGCACAGGAGATAATCGCCATCCGCGCGCTGGTTGGCCGGCAGCGCGGCGTCGAGCGTGAGGGTCCCGGTCGTCCCGGAGATGGCCGTGTACCCGGTGGCCCCGCACGTGGGCGACTGGCCGCCGGAGAAGGGAATCACCTTGTACTGCACGCTCGCGACGCCCGAGACGGGCGTCTGGGACGCGTTCTCCGCGGCGCCGATCCGGATGGGCGTGTGCAGGCCGACCGGACGGGCGGTGCCGACGGGCTCGCATCCCAGGCCGATCACCGCGCAGGCCGCCGAGAGCTCCGGCGGGCGGTGGTCCACGCGGAACTCGAAGTCCGCGGAGGACGAAAGGCCCGTGGCGTCCGTGGCCGTGACGTTCACGCGGACGAGCTGGTTGTGGAGGTTGCCCGACGGCGGGCCGAAGGCGTACGCCAGCCGCAGGCCGCCGGGGATCGTCGTCACCGCGGGCGTACGGACCTGGAAGCCCGATCCCGTGTCCACGCGCAAGACGATGCCCGAGCTCGACACGCTTGGGTGCAGGACATCGACCTCGATGACGGGGGTGGCGTTGCCGACGGAGCCGGGTCGGAAGTTCGTGAAGGACGGCGGCACGTTCGCGGCGACTTGGAACGACGACACGTTCCACGCGAGGCGCCCCTGCCCGTCGGAGGCCGAAACGTTGAGCACGTAGGAGCCGGCCTGCGAGGCGTTGAAGGTCAGGTTCAGCCAGAACGTGTCGCCGCTGCGGTTGGCGCCCACGTTGTAGACTTGGCTTGTTCCGTTCACCCGCGAGACCGTGAAGCGGACCGTCAAGAGGTCCAGGTTTCCGGGGATGTTGTCCCGCACAAACGCGCTGATGTTGATCGGCACGTCGTAGGCCACGATGCCCTGCGGGTAGCCGTGGAAGGTCAGGCTGCGGACCGTCGGCGGCGTCCCGTCGGTCACGTTGAAGCTCGCCGTCTGGGAGACGACCGACTGGTTCATCGCGTCCACCGCGAAGATCGTGTAGTTCCACCAACCCGTGAGGAACGCGTGCGTGACGCTCGTGTTGAGGACGCCGCAGGCGGGCCCGCCCATCCAGGCGCAGCGGTAGGTCCCGCTCTTGTTCGCAAAGGTGGAGGATGTCGACATGGTCGCATTGAAGTACGTCACGCCGCCCTTCGACAGGACGACGCCCACCCGGGCCACCTCGAAGTTGTCGAAGGCGTCGGCCTGGATCGCGATGCCCGCGTCCGGATCGAATTCGAACGATTGGCCGTTGGGCCCGAGGGAGGAGGCGACCACCGTCGGGTTCTCGGGATTCGGCTCCTCGATGCGGAAGGTCACGCGGTTGGTCGACTCGACCTGCTCGGAGAGGTTCGACGTCGCGTACACGTGGGCCGTGAAGACTCCCGTGCGGTTGAGCGGTCCCCACAGGTAGTAGTAGAGGCCCGAGGACCCAACCGGGATCATGTTGAAGGGGCCGATCGAGCCGCCCGGATAGGATACGTTCAGCTGGACCTTCGTGAGCGTCCGCGACCCGAAGATGCCCACTTGGGCGGTGAAGTTCACGACGTTCGTGCCGTTGTACGTCGCCGTGAGCGGGGTCGGCGAGACGTCCGACACCGTCAGGTTCGACTGGACCACCGACACGTTCACGGTGACCGTGTCAAACGACGTCGCCACGCGGGTTCCGATGATCGACGTGTTGAAGGTGAAGTTGGCAAACGAGCCCGCCGTCGCGTTCTCGGGCGCCCTGAACTCCCACACGACGTCCACGAACTGGCCCGGAATGAGACCGGTGACGTTCGAGAGGTTGCCGCCGGCGGACGTTCGCACGCTCCAGTTGCCGCCCGCCGTCTGGTTGACCAGGATGGCGTTGTGGATCCAGAAGTTGGTCGTTGCGGGACCCGACGGGGGCCAGCTGCCCGAGTTCTTCACCCGCAGCGTGACGGAGACCGTGCCGTCGGGAACGACGGTCCGCTGCACGGACTTCGAATCGAGCGATCCGAGGATGGTGAGGTTCGTGCGGTTGAGCGTCGTGACGTTCACGCTCACCGGGAACGTCGCCGTCCCGAAGCCCACGTACGTGCCTGCGCCCGTGGCGTTCTGCAGGCTGCGGGCGGTCACGTTGAAGTTGACGCGGTCCAAGGCGCGCATCTTGTCGGGGACGGTGATGTTGACGCCGATGCGGGCGCTGCCTCCCTTGGCGATCGTGACTTGGCCGTTGGGAACTGGCACGCCGTCGAGATCGAACTCGTGGACGAAGTCCGACGTCAAAAGGTCCGTGCGCCGGCTGAAGAGCGTGCCGTTGCCGCGGCCAAAGTCGAGGAGAAGCTGCACGTTGTCGGGACCGTTGCCGCCGTTGGCGAGTTGCCCGTTGAACTGCCACTTCACCATCTGGTTGCCAAGGATAGGATCGGACTGCGTTTGCGTGACCTGGCTGGGCGGCCCTCGCGGCGTGTTCCCGGCCCACGAGAGACCCCCCGTGAACTCGGCGCTCACGTTCACCTGGAGGCGGTCGGTGACGAGGTCAAGCCAAGTGGCGTTCTCGATCGTCGCGTTGCGCGAGCGGGCCACGACGTCAAAGAGCAGGAAGTCGCCGCCGTCCAACGAAGCGTTGAGGGACACGCTCACGAAGAACATCAAGCGTCGCGCGTTCTCGTGCGTGGTGTCGTTGGTGCCCGAAGCCGAGGTCGTGACGTTGAGGCGGTGTGAGCCGGTTTGCGCGCCGGAGTCCGCCCGCAAGACCATGCTCGAAGAGGCCGGGAAGAAAGTAACGTTGCTGTGAACAGGCTGGGGCGGGTTATCCGCGGCCGCTAGGAAGCCAGCGTGCGTAATGTTCCATCGGCAAGTGTTGGGGTTGGCAATGCATCCGCCGGTCAGCCCAGACGGCAGCGTCGGCCGGCTCGCCGAGTAGTTGAACGTGAGATAGAAGCTGTCCGCCTCGCTGCCGTTGTTGTACAGGAAGACCGGGAAGGTCACGATCGTGCCGTTGGCGCCCGTCCGCACGATGGGCGTCGATCCCTGGATGTCGACGGACCAGCGGGGAATGTCGAAGTACTGCATCGTCGCGAGCGCGCCGCCCGCGTTTGCAAGCCAGTTGCCCGCCCCGTCGCTTGCGTTGATCGTGAAGTTGATGCGGGACCCCTGCTCGGTGGGCGGGATCGTGAGGTTGAACCAGAATTCGCTCGTCGTGTTCGTCGTCTTGTTGCGGCTGGACGTGACGTCCACAGAGTGCCAGAGCGCGCCGGTCGTATTGAAGAAGTCGAGACGGACGGGCGCGATCTGCTCGGCGTAGTCGTTCGAGAGGTTGAGGGAGACGTTGATCCAGTCGCCGCGGACGGCAAAGCGCGGCGCTCGGGGACCGATCACGGAGAAGCTTTGGAGCGTGGGAGCGTCCTCGTCGAGGATCTTGAAGGTGATCTCGGACGAGGTGTTCGAGTTGCGAAGGTGGCGGTCGAAGGCCACGAAGGAGACCTTGTAAGTGCCGGCCTCCAAATAGGTGGAGTTGTTCGCGTATGTTCCGTTGTTGGTCGGGTTGCAACCGAAACAAGTTGCAACACGCTGCTCGACCAAGGACCCGACAAGATTGAGGCTCGTGCGATTGGGCAACGTGACGAACGCGAACACGTTCGTGGCGTTGACTTCTACGTTGTCGCGCACGAACAAGGAGACGTTCACGGCTGTCCCTTTGGGGAGCGCGTTACGGACACTAGGGTCGTTACAGGAATAGGCGGGAGCTCCCGCGGACCAACACACGAGGGTTGGCACGCTCGTGATGGGGAACTCCGGCTTTGTTGTGTCGAGGTGGATGATGGGCAGCGCAAGCGTGCGGTCGGTGGACGAGCCACCGGTCGAATTGGCAAAGGCGACGAGCGTTTCGGTACCGACCGTGATGCCGGCATTGCGAGCAAACGTAAAGGAATGCGAGAATGTGGCAGGAACGTTAATCGTCGAGCTCGTGTTCGCGGTCACGCCCTGGCTGCTCACCACTTGGACGGTAACGGGCAGCGAGATCGTCGGATGCAGGTTCTTCGCGGTGACGCGAACGGTGTAGGCGGTTCCCTGCTCGGCTCCTCCGTAGTGGTTGTCCTTGACGTATCCCGGCGAGAGGATCGCGAACTCCTCGATGGCAAACACGTGCCGCGTCGTCGTCGTGGTCCCTGTCGCGTTGAAGATGCCAAGCCCGGGCGCCAAACGGTTCATACTGTGGTTGCCGACGACCGTCCACGTGTCCGTGGAGTCCTGGGTGAGCGGAGCGACGGAAGATACGTTCACCGTGAAGAGTGCAAAGCCCGCCCGGCGAAGCCGGGCTTCCTCGGACGAGGCGCGGAACGTGACTTGGTTCGCGTTGCTTGCCGCCGCGTCCACCGTCCAGCCCGTCGGCGGAATGCCTTCGTTGCCCGCGCCCGTCCGGAGCGTGTAGTCGGTCGTCGGACGGAAGACAAGCTCCGAAAGGTTCCCACTCTGGCCGCTTCCGATCGAGACGTTGAAGACGATCGGAAGGTTGCTCGCGTCGATGCGGACGTCGGGATTCACCGCGGCCACCGAGAAACCAACGTTCCGTCGGAAGGACGTGCCGTTGAACTGTACCGTGTCGTCGATGCTCACGTTCGTGACGTTGATCGTCCAGTTGTCGTGGAGGTCGTTGTTGAAGGCGGTCGCCGACGCGTTGATCGTGAACCCGAACGTCCCGGCGCCGTTGAAGACCGTCGCGTTGCGGAAGACGACCGCGCTCGAGGAGACCGACTGGACGATCCAATTCCCGCTCGTTTCGTTCGCGGAGTGGACCGTGTACCCCGACGGCGCGGTGAAGTTGACCCAACCGGTGCTTCCGCCCGCGTCGCTTGTCACTTGGAAGACCAAGGATTGGGCGCCGGAGCCAACCGACAGGTTCGACTCGTAGGGCTGTACGAGCGACGCCTCATGGGTTGCCGAGGCGGCAGGCGACAGCGCCACGAGCAGCAGAACGGTTCCGGCAAAGGCCGCGCCCGTCCACAGGATCGAGTGGAAATCGAGGTCCGAGCTCTTGGCGACGCGGCCGTGACTCATACCGGTTCAGGCCGCCGGACAGAATGCTACGTACTTAATGGTTCTGGAATGAGCCTCAAACGCCATTCATGATTATCATCGGCATCACAATTGTTATGACATGGAACGCAAATGTGCATCTATGAGCAAGTTCACCACAATTCCGCTCTTACCGGCGACTCGCGACAAGCTCAAGAGCCTCGGCCGTAAAGGCGAAACTTACGACCAGATTTTGAATCGCTTGATGGCGACGCCCACGCCTTTCGAGCTTGTCGAGGCACCGATCGAGGACGCCGCCACGACCCCCAGGCGGGGCAAGCCCCCCTGAATCCTCATTGCAGCGTGTGCATCTCGGTGAGAACGCGGGCGAACGCCGCAAGCTCCGGCGGGACCGGAACGCCGGCGATGGGGGCGTTGAGTGGGAGATTCGCCTCCTTCTTCCGTTTCCAGACCTCGCTGTTGAACGCGACGATCGGCTCGGTGGCCTTGAGCGCTTCGTCCGGAACGCCCTCGACCGGCCGCGGGAACCGCTGCGCGTGCGCGTCGCCTCCGTAGACGCCGTCCCAAACGGTGTCGGCGAACAACGGCGTGATCGGAGCAAGCAGCGCGAGCGCGGCCCGAACGCCTTGCGCCGTGGGACGCGTGGATCCTAGCGGAGCTCAACCGCACGATCGACGAGGCCCTGGCAGGGTACGCCGCGTACGACTTCTTCCGCGCAGCCAACGGCGTGCGCGGCTTCGTCTGGAACCTCTTTGCCCCGCACTATCTCGAGATGGTGAAGAAGCGGGCCTAC
>DATLFM010000022.1 GCA_035541015.1 Candidatus Thermoplasmatota archaeon | reverse complement strand
AGGTAGCGCTCGCTTGCGCGGCGGCCCACGGGGCTTGCAAAGAGCTCGGAGTCCAGCTCCGGCAACGGATAGTTGCGAAGGTGCGCGTCCACCAGGCGCTCGGTCCTGCGGTAGAGTTCGGTCATGAGCTCGCGCGTGAGCGCGAGGGCCTCGGCGGTGAGGCGGCCGCGACGGATCGCGGGCAGTTCGCGGGCCATCGCCTTGAACTTCAGCGCCACGGGGGGCGAACGGAGCCGCTCGTTGAGCTCGAGAATGCCGCGCTGCGAGTACCAACGCGCATGGATCGGCGCGGCCACGCGGGCCTCGCCGTCGTGTTCGTACGCGTGCACGCGCGGGTGCGAGCGGGCCTTCCGGAGGGCGCCCATGGCGGGGCGACCCTGCGCGAACCCCTTGAGGCTTTCGGGAGACAGGCGGCCGGCTAGACGAGCCGGTCCCAGGTCTGAAGCTCGATCTGCCAACCGGTCCGGCCCTCGGCATACTCGAGCGCGCGGGCGAGGCTCGTCACGCCGTTGGAGCCGGCAAGCGGCGCGAACGCCAACGTGACGACGATGCCAAGCGCGCGTCCGTCGGCGAGCAGGAGGTTGCTTCCCGAGTCGCCCGGGACGCCCGGCGAAACGGTGTAGATCTGGACCGTCCAGGAATCGGCCGTGCGGCCCGTGACGAAGCCGCGCTTGGGGCTTGTGGGCTCAAGGCCAGCGCGAAGGGGCGAGTTGCCGTAGGACACGACCTCCGTCAGAACGGGGACGTCGAGGGGATGAACGACGGCGGTGGGCCCGCCGAAGTGGAGGACGGCCGGGTGAACGAGGCCCTCCCAGGCGGGCAGGATCTCGACGAGGGCGAAGTCGTTGGCGCGGTTGCCGTTGCCCACGGCGCAGCTGAGGCCGGGCACCGGCGTGCCAAGGACGCTAAAGCAGGGGGCCGTCGAGACGTTCTCGTGGAGGAAGCTCGAGTAGGCGACCTTGCCAAACACCGGGCCCCGGTTGCCATCGACGCGGCTCGTGTGGTACATGAGCGCGGACGGTAGATGGACGTTCGCGCCGATGGCGTGGTCGACGCAGTGGCCGGCCGTGCCGATGTAAAGCTTGCGCGTGACCGGGCTGTGGAAGACGAAGTTTGTCGTGCACCAGCCCTTGCCCTCGGTCCAGATCTGGACGCCGGGACGGACGAGGGCGTCGGAGAGGGCCGGCCAAGTATGACCGGTCACGGGATCGCTCATGGGACCTTCGCCCGACGCGTTCACCGCCGATACGCGGTACGTGTGCGACGAGCCGGGCGACAAGCCCGCGTGCGCAAAGGTCGGCGTCGCCGAAGTCCCGACGAGGGTGGCAGATGCGTCGCCGGCCAAGCGGTAGATCCGGTAGTGCGTGACGGAGTCTCCACCGTCGGCGGGGGCCGACCACCCCAGC
The DNA here is from genome assembly GCA_035541015.1 of Candidatus Thermoplasmatota archaeon. Classification (NCBI taxonomy): domain Archaea; kingdom Methanobacteriati; phylum Thermoplasmatota; species Thermoplasmatota archaeon. The sequence goes on along the minus strand of DATLFM010000022.1, from coordinate 2,393 downwards.
GTCACGACGCCTTCGCCGGGTCCCCGCTTGGCGGCAAGGTCCAGCGGCGCGCCGGGAAGCGCAGGCGCGGGCGCCTGGGCGGCGACGGGTAAGCCCCCCGCCACAAACGCGGCGACGAGGAGGACGACCGTTGCTTGCCGCAGGGCTGGACGGGGAGCCGGACGCATCGTGAGGAAGCCTCCGGGCGCTCATCGCGCCCGCCTCCTCTTATGCTTTGTCGGTCTTGCCTAGTCGAATGACCGGCCGGAGGCCGCGGCCCCCGTCTACGCCCGCTCGAGCTCGGCTCGCGTCACGACCTCGACGTTGCCGGGCTTCTTCGTGATGTTGCCGGTCTTCACGCCGACGAGCGTCGCGATGCCCTTCTCGCTTGCGATGTCGAGGAGCCGCTGCGTGATCACGCCGTCGAAGACGACCGCGTGGACGGCCTCGGTCTCTCGCGAATTCGTTCTTCCGCGCATCGTCGCCAAGAATTGGAGACGATCTGCGTAGAACATTTAAGCCCCCTAGCACGCTTTCCGCGCTGGTGCGACGCTTGGGGAAAAGCTGGTTGGCGCTTCTTTTGGCCGCATGCCTTGCAGTTGGCGCTTGGGCACCGTTGGCGCCGGCGGCCGTCCCTTCGATGACCCAACCGGTCGCCGCTGCCGCCATCGCAGAGCTTCTGTCCCTGTCCGAAGCGTCTCGCATCTCCGACGTCCTGAAGATCGCGCGTTCCATGGGCTCTTTCGACGTTGTCGATCTTGCGCCGCCAGTTCACAAGTCCTTGGCTGCGGCCATGCTCGACACGTACGCGCAACTGGGCGTTCCATTGTCGCGAAGCGAGCGGACCCTCGTCCTATCCGAAGTCGGAAAGCTCCCGTTTCACGTGCAATTGGCAGCGGGCGCGCTCTTGTCGACGATCAACTTTTGCGACTTGCAAGTTCGGCTGGCATGGAAAGAGGTATCCGCCGAGGATCACGCCTGGTTCGTTGAAACAAGCATGAACGACGCGCAGCTCACGCCGGCCGACGAACGCAGGAACCAAATCGTGGAGCGCGTGGACATGGCGCGCGTCGTGGCCTGCTCGATCCTGCTTGCCGACACGATCGAACAACAGATTCCACGATTGAAAGCCAATTCCAAGTGGATCAGCCCCGAAGACCCCAACTACCTAGAACCTCCCCGACTTGCGTTCGAACGCACGGAGCAGTCCCCGCCAAACGTCACGCAACTTGTCGACGACCTCATCGCCCAACCCTGCTGGGACAACGGACCCGGCACGCCCCCCTGGGGCGAAAACCTACCCGAAAAACTGGTCCGCATCGGACACGAAGGAGACAACTGCTACGCGCCCGGTGGGACGATTCTCACGCTTGACCTGGGCGGGGCCGACCGCTACGCAAACGGCGCCGGATCGGCGGTTTTCCCTGTGCTCGGCACGTTCGCTCGCATATCTCTCTCGATCGATCTGGCACAGGGCAACGACGTCTATTCCACAAGCCAAGCCGTAGGCGCAAGCGGAATCGGAATGCTCTACGACGAAGCAGGCAACGAAACGTACAATGGCGGAACCGGCCAGGTTCGAGCCGGCGGCGGCGTGGCAATTCTGAGGGACCGCCACGGCAACGATACGTTCCAATGCTCGTCCGGGTGCCAGGGCTATGCCGGTAGCCAAGCCGTGGCGATTTTAATGGATCGTGCCGGAAACGACATTTATCGCAACACGGTAGGTAATGGTCAGGCAGTTGCGACGCAGCAGGGAACGGCGATCCTTTTTGACGCCGATGGCGACGATTACTACGTCAGCCCAACCGGAAGCCAAGGTTTCGTCTCGAACGGCGGTGGGACGGCCATTCTCATAGATCGCCGGGGCTCCGATCGTTACGACCTCACGACAACATCCTTCGGTCGCGGTTCCACGCCGGTGCTACCCAATGGCCTAGCGTTCTTTTTCGACCTAGGCGGAGCCGACCTCTACAATAGCGGCCCCGGCTTCAACGATGGCTACTGGGGCCCGGGACAAAGCATCGCCGTAGGCGCGAACCCACGCGCAACCTACGCCCGCGGGCACGACTGCGAGGACGAGAATGCTTGCCTGGAGCAGATTCAGTCCTTGCTTCCGGGCACCTAGCGGGATAGGCACAACTGTTCGCTGGTGGAGACGGATCTCCCAGGCCGCACTCTTTTTCCTTCCCTGCCGTGCCCCTTGGCGAGGCGCGGGTGGGGGGCTTTCGCCCCCCGAAACCCCCGTCTACGCCCGCTCGAGCTCGGCTCGCGTCACGACCTCGACGTTGCCGGGCTTCTTCGTGATGTTGCCGGTCTTCACGCCGACGAGCGTCGCGATGCCCTTCTCGCTTGCGATGTCGAGGAGTCGCTGCGTGATCACGCCGTCGAAGACGACCGCGTGGACGGCCTCG
>DATLFM010000021.1 GCA_035541015.1 Candidatus Thermoplasmatota archaeon | reverse complement strand
CCGACCCCATAAGCTGACTGCGCGCAATTTTGATGATCGCTTCGACGCGACCACGCCATTAAAAAGGAAACAGTGGGGCGCATCTTAGCATCCGGAAAAAAAGCGGAAGCGGCAGGACCGGAAGGCCCCGCCGCCTCGACGAACCGTCGGCCGCTCACGGGATCGACAAACTCGCGACGCCATCCACCTGCACTACGAGCATTCCGTCGGGCGCAAGGACCGCCACGCGCCAGCACGGCAGCGGGTCCGGGCCCTGCTCGACGAGCGTCCATTCCCCGACGTCTTCGACGTAGACTTGAAGGCCGTGATCGCACCACGAGGCATCGGGGTCGTTGCGCGGGCGCGGGAATCCGCTGCCCGGCCCGCAATACGACGTGTCGCTGAGGTCGATCAAACAGGGCATCGCGGGAGGCTGTTCGTCGATCCTTCTCGGCGGTTGACCCGGAATCGCCGAGGCTGCCGGAAGCGCCGACACGATCAACACGCACGCCAAGATTCCATGTGTCCATTTCGTGGGAATCACCACGAATTGGACTTCGGGCCGGGGAATAAGTCGTGTCCGCCGTTCCTTGATGATCCTCGCGCGCGCTTTCATGCAAGACGGCCTTCTTTTTTAGGCCCAGAACCGGCGGCTTCGACCCTCACGCTTCTGTTGGACGTGCCCGGCCGCTACGAGTCGTTCGAGGTGGTAGACGACGTGACCTTGGCGCATGTCGAGGAGACGCGCGTACTCGGTGCCCGTCTTGCCCGGGTTGCGTTGCACGGCGTCCAAAATGCCGCGCGCCGCAGGCGCCAACACAGCTTGCGTTCGAACGGCTTCGCCCACGCGAGTCCACAGAACGGTTCGGCCATGCCGCGCGGAGCGCACCAGTCCTTCCCGCTCCATGGTACGCAAGTGGAAGACGATGGTCGTGCGATTGACGCCAAGCTCCCGCGCAAGGCGGCTTGCCACCACGCTTCCGCGTTCGGAGAGCGCGCGGTGGATGGCGGCTCGCGCGTGGTGGTCGAGCACGCGCGAAGCTTGGATGCGGTGGTACAGGGCAAGCACGATCGCCGCCGCAAGCGTGGCAGCGGCTGCAAGGGGGCCCACGCTGGAGATCGGGCTCAGGTAGGATGGCGGGCCTGCTCTCTGGGCAAGCGCGGATACGTCTCTCGCTTCTTGCGTCGCGGCATGGGCCGGAGGCGCAATGTCCGTCGGCGCTGCGTTCGACCCAAGTGCGTGGGAGGACAAGGATGGGGGCCGAGTCACGGATGCGGGGGTTTCGTGGCGCCAAACGGTGGCAGGATCGGCGTCGAACGTCGAGGCCGCCGCGGCATCGAAGGGATCGTCCACGGCGTGGCCCACGTGCACGCCACGGGGAACCTCGGGAAGCGGGAGGTCGGAGGTCGAGGCGCGCGCGGTGGGAAGCGACCCGACGCGGATCGCGGGCGTCGCGACTTCGATGGATTCGAACCGGTGCGCGGCGCCGCCCACGGTCACGAACGTGCCGGGCACCGTTTTCGCTACACTTGTCGCAACGCCCACGAAGCCCGCCAAGACTTGCCCATACTCGACTCGGAGCGTACAGGGTCCGCCCGGCGGACACGTGATGAATGGGCACTTGCTGGATCCGCAGATCCAACCCACGGTACCGTCGTAGGAGTTCACGTGTCCGCTGGCGCATCCATGATCCCCCCAGTCGAGGGCGCGGGCAAGATCGCGGCACGTGGGGAGCCTCGGGACCGCGGCGAAGGCCTCCGCCGTGCCCTCTAGCCGCTCGGCGGCCATCTCCCCTGCGTCGACCTCCGCTTCGATTGCGCCCACAGCTGCCTCGGAGGCTGGGGATTCAACAGCGATCTCCTTCTCGGGCACGGACGGAAGGGGGGGCAGATCTTGGTCGAGCGACGCCTGAAGACCATGGGATGCAGCAAAGGCCACGCCCGCGTGACCGTCCTCGACGTGCGCGTCCACGGCCAGAAGTGGGGCGCCTGCCGCGGCGGGTAAAAACGCGAGCAGCCAAAGCCAGAAGGCAGGATGGCAGATGGGTCCTTTGGCCATGAAGGCGCATTGAGCCAGGTTGTGGCTTCAAATAGATTGTTGTCGGAATCTTGGTAAAGCCCGGCCGGCCGAAGTTTCGCGGCGCGGCGGGTTGGACAACGTCCGTTCGATGCGTGGTCGCCGCCGGGGCCGAGCGGGGCTGTCACTTCGCCGACACGATCCGGATCACGTCACCCGCGCGGAGCTCGTGGTCGGCTCCCACCACGCGCTTGGTCTTCGCGTCGATGGCGCGCACGAAGTGCTCGCCGAGGTCCGTGTGGACCTTGAACGCGAGGTCCTTTGCCGTGGACCCTTTCTTGAGGAGGTGCGCGTCGGGAAGCACGCGTCCCTGCCCGTCGGTCCAGTGCGTCTCGTCCTCGACGGGGAAGACGGGGATGAGCCCGAGGAGGTCGTACACGGCCTTCTCGAGCGCGGGCTGCACGCCCGTGCCGCCGTGCTTGGCCAGCACGTTTGCGCGGATGAACTCGAGCGCCTGCTTCTGGCGAGGATTGAGCTTGCCCTCGTCCTTGATCGAGAAGTCGGGCGCGCCTGGCTCGTAGTCGACGACGCCGGCATCGGCGGCCTTGCGCAGCGCAAGCTCGGCGTCCGCGCTTGCCGGGATCGACCCGAACCGCGCGCGCAGGCTCTCGACGAGCTCGGGTGCCGCCTTGTCGGCCTTGTTGGCGACGACGAGGATGGGCTTTGTCATCGCGCGCACTTCCCGCGCGAGCTTTCCGGCGTCGAGCCCGACCTTCTCGACGACGTGCTTCACGTGCTTCTCCTGCACGCCAAAGAACGTGAGCCGCTCCGCGAGGATCTTCTCGGGCTTCTGGTGCGGGTCGGAGAAGCGTCGCTTCATGGCCTCCCAATCCTTGGCGAGGATGCCTTCGATCCAGAACGCGATCTCCTCCTCGAGGAACGCCACGTCGGTAGCGGGGTCGTGCGAGCCCGCGGGCACGGGACGGCCTTCCTCGTCCGTGGCGCCCGCAGCGTCGACGACGTGGAGCAGGCACGTGGCTTGGCGCAGGTCGTCGAGGAACTTGTTGCCAAGGCCGCGGCCCTCGTGCGCCTTGGGCACAAGACCGGCCACGTCGAGGATCTCGACGGGCACGAGGCGCGTCCCGTTGCGGCAGGGCGCGTTCCGTGGGTTGCAGGGCTTGCCGAAGGCCACGTGGGGGCACGGGGTGCGCACGTAGGCCACGCCGCGGTTGGGCTTGATCGTCGTGAACGGGTAGTCCCCGATCTCGGCCGGCGCCTTCGTGAGGGCGGAGAAAAGCGTGCTCTTGCCCACGTTGGGCTTGCCCACGAGGCCGATCTCCATGCAGGCGGCAGGAGGCACTCGCGTCGTAAGTCGTTTGCGGCGCCGGAGGCGCCGCAGGGAGCAAAAAAAGGGGGTGCGGGGGGATTCGTCCCCCCGCCGTCACACGTACACGAACTGCACGGTCGTCGGCCATCGTCGGCGAAGGTCGATCGCAAGCGCGCGGCCAAACCAGCGCCTGCCCGCGCGGTCGGGCTCGCCCGCGCGCACGCCGAGGGCTTCGAGCATGCGCGCGGCGGGCTCCTCCATGACGTTGGCCGAGTCGGGCGCCTCCGTGTCGAGGTAGACTTGGATGGGCAGGCGAAGCACGCGGGGGAGGTCGGGGGGCGCGCGCGCGGCAAGCGCGCAAAGCTCTGCCGCGTCGAAGGCGTGCTCGCCGCTGCGAGCCGGCGCCGTGGGGCGCTCCTCGCGAAGGAGGTCGGCGAGGGGGCGCCGCTGCGTGACGAGCCCGGCGTGGAGCGTGTCGAGCTCGTAGCGCAGGAGGCGGTCGAGCGCGCGGTCGTCGTGCAGTCTTCCGCCTCAGGGGAGGCCCGGAAGCGCGGGAAGCTCGCCGAGGTCCGCGTAGAGGGACGGGCCGGCGGCCACGAGCGCCAGCATGCCCAGGCGCGAGCGGCTGTTGGCCATCGTGGCCTCGGGGTTCCCCGCGCATCCTTCCGTGCAGCCGTCGGCGTACGCGACGTGGGCGCGGCCGTCCTTGTCGAGGACGATGTCGATGAAGTCGAGCAGGTTGCGCGATCCGGGCGGGTTGCCGCATCCGGAGTTCGTGCTGATGGGCCCGATCTGGATGGGGTCGTCCTCGGGCGTCACGCGCACGGTGACAAACGTGGGCTCGTCGTCGAGCGCGTTTTGGCTCGTGGTGAGGTAGAGGTGCCACCGGCCGGATTCCGACACGCGGTCGGGCGGCGCGTCCTCGGTCTGGTCGCGCTCGATGCCGTAGTAGGCCACGGCGATGCGGCCGGGGCTGCCGGCGGCGATCACGGGCATGGTGGCGACTTCGATCTGCGGGGGCGAGAGCTTGGTCGACGAACTCCACTGGCGCCCGTCCGTGACGCTTCGCGCAAGGTACAGCTCTTCGTCGGCCGCAGGCCAGACGGCGTAGGCGTGGCCCTCCGTGTCGGTGCCGATGTCGGGGTTCTTGCGGCACTTCGTGGAGCCCACGTCCCCGCCGACGAGCTGCTGCGTCCACGTGAAGCCAGAGTTGTAGCTCGTGGCGGCGATCATGCCAAAGCAGGAGCGCTTGGGGATGTATAGCGTGCCGGTGACGGAGGCGCGCACGTTGCCGTGGAGGCCGCCGGAGCAGGAGAAGGGCTCGTTGCTCGGCACGGTCTCGCGCGTGACGGGGAAGGTGAGGCCGCCGTCCAAGCTGATGCTCACGCTGCTTCCGCCGAGGTTCGCGAGATCGTTGTACGCGAAGTATACGAGGTTCGGGTAGGCCGCCGAGACCGGTTGGGCAAAGGAGCCCGCGTGCGGCGCGGCCGTTCCCACCTTTTGGTGGTCGATGCCCGGGCGCCCGCAGGCGACGGGGTTTACGATCCACGTGTCGCCGCCGTTGTCGCTGATGGACATGTAGCTGCAGGCCACCGTGAGCTGGTTTACGAACACGCGGTTCGTGAGGCGGTCGACGTGCAGGAAGGGATCGAGCGTGGGCGGCACGCCGCGGTTGAGCACGGGCGCGCGGACGACGGGGTACGGGGTCACGTCCTCCCAGGTCTCGCCGTGGTCGCGCGAGCGGAGCACGTTCTCGAACGCGATGAAGAAGATGGTGCCGTCGTCGAGCACGCCAAGCGTGGGCTCGGCGCCGTCGTGGCCGGTCGAGCGGGCAAGGACCGACGGGATCGAGGACGCAAGCGCGGCCAGGGAGTCGCCCGTGACCTCCACGGTCCCCCGATGGATGGTGACCGCCCCCGGAAGGGTCACCGCGGGAGCGAGGCCGTCCTCGCCCTCGTCCGTAGCAACCGGTACGCTCCCGATGCAGCCTGCCAACACAAGGGCCAGTCCGGAAAGGACGGCGAACCTCCCGCGCATGGGGCTGGACTCACCCTCGCCGCTCTTGAAGCTTCTTGTGGCTTTCCTATGCGTTCGGGGCTCTGGCTAAAGCTCGGCTTCGACGCGTCCGTCCGCGTCGGCGGGGCTCTTGCCGACGCCCTGCGGGTGGAAGTGGACGCCGATCCAGTCCTCCGGATAGGGGAACTCGCGCTCCGGGAGCTTCCACTTGCCAAGGAGGTCCGTGTTCAGGAGCATCTTGAGCGTGAACACGAGCGAGCTTGCGCCCCAGAAGTTCACGTCGCTTGGCCACTGGTCGCGCACGGAGACGGGCACGAACGTCTCGAAGGTGAGGCTCGGGACGACGTAGCGCTGGTAGGCCCAGTCCATGCTGGAGCCCGACGCGGCGTAGGAGAGGTTGCCGCTGTTGTCGCCCCAGCCGATGCGCCCGCCCTTGTAGGTCGTGTGCGCGTTCACCCAGGAGAGGAGGTCGTCGAACACCGCGTTGTGCTCGGCGGGGATCTCGCGCGGCTTGCTGAAGGCGGCCCACGGCACGACGATGCTGTGCGTGCTCGTGTGGAACGTCAGGTAGAACGCAAGACGATCCGCGTGCAGCATGAGCCAATTGTTGACCGCGCGCGTCTCCGGCTGATCGAGCGGCGCAAAGCCGCCGTTCTCGCTGGGCCGCACGGGTCGCTGGAAGGGAACCTGGGGCGGGATCTGGCCGGCTACGGGCTCGGGGACCCAGGGCGCGGGCAGGCGCCAGGTGTGCTGCGAGACGGGCGCGCCGATCGGGTAGCTCAAGCCGAGCGGGTTGCCGTGGTCGGTGGGATAGTTGCGGTTCAGGTTGACGCCGTTGGCGTTGACGCGCGTCATGAGATCGCGCCCGTCGGGGTTCACCGTGGGCACCACGTGCACCTCGAAGCTGTCGAGGATCCATCGCACGGTGGCGTTCGTGGCGTAGTTCTCGGCGAGGAACCGCGCGACGAACAGGGGCGCCTCGCAGCCTTGGATCTCGTTCCCGTGGTGGCAGCCGTCGATGAAGGCGACGGGGCGCGGCTCGGCACGCAGATCCTGGTTCGTGACGATGGCCACGTGGATGGGGCGTCCCAACACCGAGCGGCCGATCTCGAAAGCGTCCACGAGACGCGGGAAGGTCGCCTGTAGGTCCTGCAGGTCCTCGATGAACGTCGCTGCGACGTGGTAGTTGAGGAATCCGACGGGAACGACGGCGAGGTCAAGGGCAGGAAGCGAGGCGGACTCAAGGGGAATCTCCGGCGAGCCGATGCATCCTGCAAGCCCCGCGCCAAGAAGAAGGGCGACGGCGACGACCGTAAGCCTTTGCAAGCAAACGCCTCCGCGAGGGCCAGGGGACGGGAGGGTCTAAAGCTTTCGCGTGCCCGCGTCGCCCAGGGCCCCCTGAGTTCATGAATCCGGCGCGCGGACGGGGATGGCCTTGAAGCCGTATCGGGGTTCGCCAAGCTGCGTGTACAGAAGGCGGGTTTCGAGGGCGACGCGCGCGCCGATCCTCGTCGTGCCCGGCTCGACGTCCGTCAATTGGGCGGCCACCCGCGGCCCCTCGGGGAACTCGACGACGGCAACGTCGTAGGCGCCCGTCACGGCCTGCTGCTCCGCAAATTCGCTGGGGGCGCTTCCCCGGCCGATCGACGTCACGGCGTACACGGTCGCCTGGCGCGAGAGGGCCCGCGACGTCAAGTCGCCCCCGCAGGAGGGGCACGAGAGCCGCTTCGGGAAGACGACGCGTCCACACGCGGCGCAGGCTTGGCCTTCCAGGCGCAGCCTTTCGGCAAGCGTCTGGCCGTATTGCTGGCTCGAAACGAAGACCCCCTGCGGCACGCCGTCGTGGGCCGCCGCGCGCAGCGCGACCCAGCGACCGAAGGCGATCGCGTGCGCCGGGGGCGGCAAGGCGCCGGCGAGGCCGGCCAGCGGCGCAACCGGACCCAGCTCCCCGAGGCGGGAGAGCACGTCTTGCGAAGGCAGCGGCGGAAGCGGCGGAGCCGCGGGTGCGCCCGGCTCGACGCGGACGGCGACGCCAAGCGCCCCGGGCGCTTCGCCGGGGCGGCGGTTGTCGCAGACGGCGATCGCAAGCGCCGGCGCGCCGG
>DATLFM010000020.1 GCA_035541015.1 Candidatus Thermoplasmatota archaeon | reverse complement strand
CCGGCTCAGGGGGCAGCCACGCGCGCCCCCCACACGCGCCCGCGAAAGGGGGCCGTGAAACACGGGCACCGTTCGAGAGAGAACGCGGGTCTCGGCGGGGGTCCAGGGGCGGAGCCCCTGGCGCTGGGGGGTGAGCCGCAGCGTCACGCCGCTGCGGTGGCGACGTTCTGCGGAACGTCTTCACCTTGCGATCTGCGGAACGCTGCGGTGAGCACGAATCCGCAGATTCGTGCGACGTCCAGAGAGGGGGCGCGCGCAGCGCCCCCTCTCTGGCACGAAGTGATCCGCGGCGGTCGCAACCGCCGCGGCGGCGACGTTCTGCAAAACGTCTTCGCCTTGCGTTCTGCGGAACGCTGCGGCGTGCCCGACCCGCAGGTCGGGCGGACATGAGCCGAGGCCCCGCCCGCAGGCGGGGCCGAGGTGTGAAACTCATGTCACGGAGTGCACCGCTGAAGGCCCCGACCTAAGCGGCCTTGGCCTTGAACTCGGTGTAGCCGCAGTTGCCGCAGCTCGTGCGGTCCTTGTGCTCCGCGAGGAACACGCCGGGGCCGCACTTCGGGCACGCCTTGCGCGCGCGCACGAGCTTGCCGCCCTCGATCTTGTAGAGGCCGCGCTTGCCCGCCGCGGTCTTCGCGGGGGCGCCCTTCGCGCCGCCCTTCGCGCCACCTTTCTTGTCAGCCATGCTTCAACACCTCACTTCTTCCTGGGCGCGGCGGCCTTCTTCGCGGCCGGCGCCGGCTGGCTTTCCTTGCGCTTCTTCGGGGCGTGCTCCTCGAGCTTGTTGCGCTTGAGGAGGTGGAGGGGCTCGACCTTCGAGAGGGCCTCCACCGAGGGGTACACCTTCGCGTAGCCCGTGGTCTCGCCGTGGCCGAACGTGGATTCCATGTTGTCCACGACGATGTTCTGCTTCTTCGCGTTGAGGATGGCCGCGAGCTTGTCGCGGACGTCCTCGCGCTTCGGCGTCTGGGCGCCCGTGTGGAGGATCCGGAACTGGACCTCCGTGCGCCCGATGAGCGCGTTCTCCTTCTTTCCGACGATTTCGATGTCCATTATGGGGCCTCCATGGCCTTCAGGAGCTCGCGGGCGCGGGCCCGCGAGGCTTCGTTGACGGTGACGACGACCACGCCCTCGTTGGGCTGGCCGTAGGCGACGCGCGCGCCCTCGGGCGCAAGCGCGAGCGCGGGGAGCACGGCGAGGTCCTCCTCGCCGTCGACGTGCACGAGCGTGCCCCGCGTCGCGGCGGCCGCGCGCGCGGGCGCATCCGGCGCGAGCGCGTCCGCGACCGCGTCCCAGAGCGCGCGCGTGATGGTCGCGGGCGGGTTCGCGACGCGCACGAGGCGCGCGTCCTTCGCAAGCGCGCCGACGTCGTCGACGGGACGCGTGCGGTGCGTCTTCCCGTCGACCACCATGAGCGCGGGGCGGAGCCCGCGCTCGAGGAAGGTCCGCGTGACGACGTCGCCCACGGCGACAAGAAGGTGGCCCTCGACCGCGGCGAGGGCGGCCTCGGTCGTGAGGACCGGGCCCATGGGTTTCGCGAGCGCGCTTCGAAGCGCAGGGGGGAGCACGTACATGCCGGGGGTTCCTCCGCGTCCCGCTCTCGGCCAGGCCGTCATCGAGCGGGGCGGGTTCGTGTTCGGGATTCAGCGCACCTTGAGGGCGTACTTGCCCGCGGTGTCGATGTTCATCTTCTGGGCGATGATGCTCTGCTTCGGGTCGAGCACGACGACGTAGCCCGTCCAGTCCTTCGAAAGGTTCGTGGACTTGCAGGCGGGGCACGCGTCGCCCTCGGCGAGGCTGTGGCAGTCGCGGCAGGCGCGCATCTCAGTTGCCTCCGTCGCCGCGCGGGGGGCCGCGGGGTCCGCGTCCGCCGCCGCGGGGACCGCCGCGGCCGCCGCCGCCCTGGCGCACCGGCTTCGGCGCGTTCGGGTCGCGGTCTTCCTCGAGCCACTCGATCTTGCCGAGGCCGGGCTGGCGCATCGTGAGGCCGATCTTGCTCTCGCGCGGCGAGAGCTCGTTGAGCGAGACGGTGACGAGACGCGCGCGCACGCGGTCGCCGATCGCGAGCGTGCGGCCCGTCTCCTTGCCGACGAGGCGCTCCTGGCCGAGGTCGACGTTGAGGTAGTCGTTCATGATCTGCGACATGTGCAGCAGGCCGTCGAGGGGGCCGAAGCGCACGAAGGCGCCGAATTCGACGACTTCGCAGATGGTGCCTTCCACGATCTCGCCGACTTCGGGCTTGAACGTGAGGGCGTTGAAGCGCACGCGCTGGTACACGGCGCCGTCGCCGTGCACGAGGCGGCCCTCGCCGAGCCGCTCGATGTCGGCGGCGAGGACGGTGAAGCCGTGCTTCTTGTTGAGGCGTCCCTCGAACTCGCGGTGGACGAGGGTCTTGACGACCGCGTCCTGGTCCTCGCCGAGCTCGCTCGGCGGGATGCGGACCGTGTCTTCCATCTGGACCATCTGGTACATGCCGGCACTCCTCAGAAGGGCGAATGACGCGGCCGACTGGGCCCGGACCGTCCCCTTGGACGATGCCCCGGCCGCGACTCGGGCGCGCAGGCCAGCGAGGCCGCTCAACCTATTTGAACATTGGGCGGCCCCGGGCGGGGTTCGGCGCGCTCGCCGTGGGCGGATTTTCCGGGAAAACAGGGAAGGGGGAAGGAGGGCGCCGGGGCCCGAGGCCCCGGCGCGAGGGCCCGGATCAGAGGCTCATGAAGGCCACGAAGAGCGCCGCGAAGATGACGCTGATCGTGTTTATGGCCTTGATGAGCGGGTTGATCGCGGGTCCCGCGGTGTCCTTGAAGGGGTCGCCGACGGTGTCGCCGACGACCGCCGCACGGTGCGCCTCCGAGCGCTTGCCGCCGTGGTGTCCCTTCTCGATGTATTTCTTCGCATTGTCCCAGGCGCCGCCTGCGTTCGCCATCATCAGGGCGAGCAGCGCCCCGGCACCGATCGAGCCGATCAGCAGGCCGCCCAGCGCCGCCGCGCCGAGCACAATGCCGACCAGGATCGGCACGATGACCGCAATCGCGCCTGGCAGGACCATTTCCCGGATGGCGCCGTCCGTTGCGATGCGCACCGCGCCCGCGGCGTCGGGCGGCGTCGTGCCTTCCATGATTCCCGGAATCTCGCGGAACTGGCGCCGCACTTCCTCCACCATCTTCATCGCGGCACGGCCGACCGCACCCATCGCGAGTGCGCTGAAGAGGAACGGCATGAGCGAACCGATCAGCAGCCCAATCAACACCCGCACGTCGAGCAGATCGAACGTTGTCACGCGCGTGGTCTGCGAGTACGACACCATGAGCGCCAGCGCGGTGAGAACGGCGGAACCGATCGCGAACCCCTTCCCCGTGGCCGCCGTGGTGTTGCCAAGCGAGTCGAGGGCGTCGGTGCGCTCGCGCACTTCCGGCGGAAGGTGCGCCTGCTCCGCGATACCGCCGGCGTTGTCGGCCACCGGGCCGTACGCATCGGTCGCGAGCGTGATGCCGAGGGTCGACAGCATGCCGACCGCGGACAGCGCCACACCGTACAGGCCCGCGAGCTGGTACGTCAGCCAGATCGCGCCGGCAATCGTGAGCAGTGGAACGACCGTCGAGAGCATGCCCAACGCCAGCCCGCCGATAATCACGGGCCCGGTGCCCGAAACCGCCTGCGCCGCCAGCTGCTGCGTCGGCGAGTATTCGTAGGCGGTGTAGTACTCCGTCGCGGTTCCGATCACCTGTCCTGCCACGAGGCCCACCAGCACGGCCCAGAAGAGGTTGAAGTCGAGACCCATCATCGAGATCAGCGCCGCCGTGGCGATCAGCACGAGCGCGCCGGCGCCGAAGATGCCGGCGCGGAGCGCCCACAGCAGCCGGCCCATGTCGGCCTGCTCGCTCGTCCGCACGAAGAAGGTCCCGATGACGGCGCAGATGGCGCCGAGGCCCGCGATCGCCAGCGGCAGCACGAAGCCGCTCGCGTCAAAGGTGGCCGCGGCATCGCCGGGCAGCACCGCATTGACGTTGTCGGCCGCGCCGAGAATGCCGAC
>DATLFM010000019.1 GCA_035541015.1 Candidatus Thermoplasmatota archaeon | reverse complement strand
CCCCATGGCCAAGGAGCTTGGCCGCCTCTTCGACCGCAAGGCCGCAGACGCGAAGCGACCGCGGGTAGGCCATCAGCGCGACGACGCGCGGCCGCTGCTCCGCGACGCAAAGGCGCGCCAACCGCCGCGCGGCTTCGATCTCCTCGCGGCGAAGGCGCAAGGCGAGCTCGGGCATCGCCTCCATGGCGTGGCGAAGGTCCAGCAGGCGCCCGTCGGGAACGGTGGAGGGAAGCGGCGCCCGCGCGAGCGCGCGCCGCGCCCGCCAGCGCAGGAGGAAGCCCGCGTCGTCGGCCGGGAGGAGCGGCACGAGCGGAACGTCCTTCTCGCGCGCGCGTTTGGCGCACGCGCGGTAGGCAAGGAGCGGATCCTCGCCCGGCGCACCCCGTTGCACCGCCTCGCAGGCGGCCTGCAGGAGCCACGGGACGGCGGGCCTGCGCGCGGCAAGCGCGCCGCAGGTCGCAAGGTCGAGATCCACGGCAAGCGCGCCGGGATCGAGGCGCGCGATCTCCGCCCCCACCCGGTCGGCCTCGCCGGCAAGGCCGGGCGCAAGGTCGAGCACGGTGGCGCGGCCGGGGCCGAGCTCGACGACGTGCGACTTCGCGCGCATGCAAGACGCATGCGCGGGACCCGGCAAGAAGCGTGCGGAACGGATCAGCGCGCGACGCGGCCCACCGCGCGGGGCGAGACGGCGATCGGCGGGGCGGCAAACGGCGCGCCGAGGATGGACTCGGAGAGGGCCTCGCAGAGGTCCTCGACGGCCTTCGCCTCCTCGCGCGTGACGTGCGCGGGCACGGCGCGGGCGCGAAGGCCCGTTTTTCGGCAGAGCACGACGCGGACGATGCCTCGCGGCGGCCCGTGCCCTTTGGCAAAAAGGAGTCGTGGCCGGCTCCCTGCGAGCTCGACCACGACGCCCAGGCGGGAGGCTTCCGGGTATTCGGTGTGGAAGCGGGCGAGGAGGCGTTCGGCGCGGCGGTGTGCAACCGCGATCCCGGAGGTTCCCCAGCGCATGCCTTGCCATCGCGCCCGTGAGCCATAGGCTCGGGTACGGGTGCGGCAACCCGACGGCGTGTCCGTTGCTCGCGTCGTGACAGCCGGTTCAGGCGCGGGTCGAACGGGTGCAGTGGAAGCGAGGGTCTAGCACTCCGAATACCCGCACGAGTGGCACTTCACGCAGCCTTCCTCGTAGGCGAGGATGGCCTCGCACTCGGGGCACTCGGGGTTCATGCCCAACCGCACGAGCTCGCGAAGGTCGTCGCCTTCCTTCTCGCGCTCGTCGTCGGCCACGACCTTGACGGCGCCCTTGGCGGGCGCGACGTCGGGGGCAAGCGGCGCGTAGTTGTCCACGCGCACCTGCACGCTCTTGTGGAGCTCCCCCGAGGCCCACTTCTTCAGGCCAAAGGCGATGGCGTCGGGCACGGAGTTGATCTTCGTGCCGCGGTGCCAGGCGATCTTCGGCGAGCGGATGCCCTCGAGCTGGTCGATGACCTCCTGCACCGGGACGCCGCTTCGCAGGAGAAGCGAGGCCAGGCGCGCGACGGCCTCCGTGAACGACGCCGTGTAGCCGCCGCCGTGGCCGATCTGCGCGAAGACCTCGAAGGGACGCCCCTCCACCTCGTTGATCGTGAGGTAGAGGGGGCCGTATCCGGTCTCGATGCGCTGGGTCGTGCCCGTGATGATGTCCGGGCGGGGCTTGGGCTTGAGGATCCCGTGCCCCACGGGCTCGACGGGGACGATCGTCTTGGGCTTGGCGGCGGGCGGCTCGGGGCTCACGAGCTTGCCGGCGGCCGGCTGCGCGGTGGAGTCGTCGCGGACGACCTCAACTTTCGTGGTCGTCGCGGCCTTCGCGGAAACGCCCACGTTCATGACCTGGTCGTCGCGCGAGCCGTCGCGGTACACCGTGATGCCCCGGCAGCCAAGCTCGTAGGCGAGCACGTACGCCTTCTTCACGTCCTCGACCGTCGCCTCGGGGGGCATGTTGATCGTCTTCGAGACCTGGGCCTCGACGTGCTCCTGGAAGGCGGCCTGCATGCGCACGTGCATCTCCGAGGTGACGTCGAAGGAAACGGCGAAGACCTTCTGCCACTTCTCCGGGATCTCCTTGATGCCGCGGGCCGAGCCTCGGTTGTCGAGGATTTTCTGCAGGAGGTCCTCGCGCCAGAAGCCCTCGCGCTTGGCCACCTCGATGAAGTAGTCGAGGACGTAGGGAAGGTGCGTTCCGTCCATGACGTTCTTGTACCAGATGAGCGAGAACTCCGGTTCGCACCCGCCCGAGGTGTCCGCGATCATCGAGAGCGTGCCCGTGGGCGCGATCGTCGTGACGTACGAGTTGCGGCGGCGGACACCCTGCTTCTCGTGCTTGCCGCCGTACCAGTTGCCGTAGACGCCGCGCGCCTTGGCGAGCTCGACCGACTCGTCGACGGACGTGTCGTTGATGAACTTCATCACCTTCTGCGCCATCGCGAGCCCCTCCTTGCCGTCGTAGGGGATCTCGAGCTTGAAGAGCATCCGCGCGAAGCCCATGATGCCAAGGCCGATGCGCCGGTTGCCGTGGCTCATCTTGTGGATCTCGGGGATCGGGAACGCGTTCATGTCGATGACGTCGTCGAGGAAGCGCGTGGCCAGGCGGACGCTTCGCTCGAGCTTGTCCCAGTCGATCTCGTAGGCGCCCCGCCCGACGGGCTTCACGTGCTTGTCGAGGTCGATCGATCCGAGGTTGCACGAGTCCATGGGCTGGAGGTCCTGCTCGCCGCACGGGTTCGTGGCCTCGATGGGCGCGACGTGCGTGGTGGGGCACTTCTCGTTGCTGCGGTCGACGAAGAAGAGGCCGGGCTCGCCGGCGACCCAGGCGTTGCCCGCGATCTTGTCGAGGACCTCGCGGGCGTCGAGCTGACGGACGACCTCGCCGGTCCTCGGGCTCACGACGTCGTACTTGTCGCCGCGCGCGACGGCCTCCATGAAGGCGTCCGTGAGGGCGACGCTGATGTTGAAGTTCTTGATCTGGTTCGACAGGAGCGAGCGGTGCAGCAGCTTGAGCTTCGCTTCCCGCTCGGCGGCCGGGACGCCGAAGCTCTCAAGCTCGGCGCGACGCTCGTCGTGGATCTTCTGGCTCTCGGGTTCGAGCTTCGCCTTGCAGTCGATGAACTCGAGGATGTCCGGGTGGTCCACGCGCAGGATGCCCATGTTGGCGCCGCGACGCTTGCCGCCCTGCTTCACCTGCTGGGTCGCCGCGTCGAAGATCTTCATGAACGACACGGGGCCCGAGGCCACGCCCATGGTGCTCTTGACGAAGTCCTCCTTCGGGCGCAGGCGCGAGAAGGAGAAGCCCGTGCCGCCTCCGCTCTTGTGGATGATGGCCTGCCACTTGAGCGCGTCGAAGATGCCGGGGATGCTGTCGGCGACGGGAAGCACGAAGCAGGCGGAGAGCTGCTGGAGCTCGTTGCCCGCGTTCATGAGCGTCGGGCTGTTGGGCAGGAAGTCGAGGTCGGCCATGAGGGCGTAGAACTTCTTGGCCCACTCGAGCGTGGCCTCGTCGTCGGCGCCGTAGTTGCGCTCGGCCTGCGCGATGTTCCACGCGACGCGCCAGAACAGCTCCTTGGGCGTCTCGACGGGCTTGCCGGACTCGTCCTTGTTGAGGTAGCGGCGCTCGAGCACCTTGCGGGCGTTGTCGCTGATCTTGGGCTCCGGCAGCTCGGCAAGGACGTTTGCGGCCTTCGTTTCCATCCGATTCACGATGCTCCCCTCCACGGTTGTCGTCGTCACGTTCCTGCGCGCGGGTTCGCCGGAACTTCCGGACGCCCCGCGCGCTCGCCGGTCTTTCGGGCCAGAAGCTCGGCCGCCTCCTTGCGGAAGGCGTCGGCGTCGCCAAACTCCCTGTAGACGCTTGCAAAGCGCAGGTAGGCGACCTCGTCGAGCTTCTTTAAGCCCTCGAGGACGAGCTCGCCGATCCGGCTTGTTGCAAGCGGGCCTCCGTCGCCGGCCTCGCGCGCGGTCTCCTCGATACCCTCGATGAGGGCCTCGAGCGCCGCGCGCGGGATCGGCCGTTTCTGGCAGGCCTTGAGGAGGCCGGCCTCGAGCTTGTCGCGGTCGAAGTCCTCCACGCGCCCGTCGCGCTTTGTCACGAGGACCGAGGGGGCTTCCGCCCGCTCGTACGTCGTGAAGCGCTTGCCGCAGGCGATGCACTGGCGCCTCCGGCGGATGGCGTCCATCGTGCCCGTCTCGCGGGAGTCGATGACGCGCGTGTCCTGGCAGTCGCAATAGAGGCACTTCATGTTGACAGGTTCCAATTGCCAAGAAGGCTTAAGACGTTGTGCTATGGATTGCGTGGTCCAAGCAAGCGCACCCCAAGCCCTAGCGCACAAGGGCTTGAGCATATTTAGGGAGCGCGAAGCGTGCCAAGCCAGCAAGCGGGCGCTTGATGGAGCCGCCCGCACGCCGCCTGCCCGCGGACGCGCCTGGCGGCACAAAACGCTTGCCAAATCGTTTCGCGTGCGTCCGGTGCAACCGGCCCGCCGCGCGTCGGAGACGCGAGCCCCCGCCGGACAGCGTCCGGACAACTGACCGCGCCGCCTCGAAAAACCCGGTCATTTGCCCACGAATTCGATCGACAATTCTAACTCCCGCGAGGACGGTCGCGCATCGGGGCTCCCGATGACCGTCGCCACGACCACGCTGGACGCCTGCATGTTTTGCGGAGGACACATCGCCGATCCGGGCCTGGGCTTCCTCGTCCACCTCGACGGCAAACCCTCCTGCCGCGCGCAGCACGAGGAGTGGAAGGAGCGGTTGCAGGAAGATTGGGGCGGGGGAGACTAACCGCGGGGCGGATCTTCGGCCTGCGGCTGCTCCTCGTAGAAGTGAAAGATCACGTTGCCCGCCAGCGGCACGCTCCAAGGCGAGGATGGCCAAGCGAGCGCGTTCACCCGCACGCTTGCCGTCCCCGTCGGAAGCATGACGAACGTCCCCGCCGCAAATTCGACGCGGGCGAGCTCGTGGCCCTCCGCGTCGTGCGCCGATGCCAGGCCTCGGCGCACCGGCGCTCCTCGGAGGTCCTCGAACAGGATGCGCGCAAGATCGACCCCCGGCGGGACGCGCGCGCAGGCGACGGGCGGCTCGAGACACCCGCGAAACGGCGAGGCGGGGCCGGCAACGTAGCCGTCCGCCGCCGAGCCGCGGAAGTGCGGTGCGGCCGATCCGTTGCCTGCCGAAAACACGCAGGCCGCGACGAGGATCGCAAGTGCCAGAGATCGACGCAAGCTTCGCACGCGCCTAGAGGCAGACGACGGAGCCCTCGCCGCACCACGTGTGAAGCTTGTGCCAGAGGCTGAGCGGGTAGACCACCCTCGCCTGGACCGCGTCGTGCGCAGAGAGCCCGTCGCTCGACACGGCGACCACGTCGACGCGCGTGTAGGCCATCCGATAGCCGGGAAGCATCACGAGGTAGCAGTAGTCGTCGGGATCGGCGCCCAGCGGCGATACGCGGCGGTCCCCGCACCGTTCCCGCGTGATGTCGTGCTCCTGATATCCGGGGCCGCCCGCGTCCACGCGCAGGTCCAAGCGCGCGATCGTGCCCGAGTCGTGGCCCGCGCGCACCACGACCCACATCGCGCCGGCGACCTGCTCGTTTGCGGTCGGCTGCAGGATTTTCACGAACGGGGGCACGGGTGCGCCCGTACCCTCGGCCGGAGCGAGCGTTCCCAGGAACAAGCCCACGAACATCAGCGTCACGAGATTCCGTTGCATGCTTCCCCGGTTCGGGCAAGCCAACCCGACGGGATGGAGGTTTTCCGAACGCCGTTGGACCCGGTCGAGCTCAGGCAAATCCGCTTGCGACCGTCACGGTCATGCGAAGGCCCCTGTACGCGACGACCAGGACCTGCCGGGCGTCCACGGGTACCGTGCACACCTCGTCGGGGGCGTTGGTGGCGCATCCGCCCAGGTACGGACCGGACTGCCCGTTGGGCTGGCGCTCGCCGAAGAAATGGATGTCGAGGTCGTGGGAGACTCCGCCGTTGTCCGTGACCGTCGTCACCCGCGAGCCCCACAGCGTGGACGCAAGGTCGCAGTAGAAGCCGTCGATGCCCTCCGGAATGGCGTTTCGGATCGTCGGTGACCAGGGGCCTTGTCGCTGCTCCGTCACGCTTGTGACGGCCGTCGCCGGATGCCCCACGACGATCGTGCGCGTGCAAACGAACACGGGCTCGGACGGACTCGCAAGCGCCGCTCCCGCAAGCGGCCCGAGGAGGCAAAACAGGGCGGCGGCTTGAAGCAAGGCCGGGCGTGCAAGCGTGGTTCGCATGGGGATCGGCGGCGCGAACGCGCGAGTGCGGCATTACGGTTGTCCGAATCTCATGCGACGGCAAGCGTGAGCACGAGGCGGCCGCTTGCGCCATGGGGGCCGGCGACCTGCACGAAATAGGTTGTCCCCGCCTCCACGGGGAAGTCGAGCCTCGACTGCGCGATCTTCGGGGCAAGGTCGTTGTTGCAGGCGACAAGCGAAAGGGCCGCGAGGTCGTCGCCGCGGTAGGCCGCAAGCATCGTGTCGTACGAGGATCCAAGCGTGGTTGCCGCGGCGCGCCCGCTGCGAGCGGGTTCCCATCGGTACCAGAGGCTCGCTCCGATCGAGCTCGCGCAGCCGGCGGGCTCGCCGGGTTCGTTCGTCGCGCCTCCCGTGTCGCGCACGTCGACGTACGGCGTTGACGTCACCGCCTCCGCCTGGGCAAAGCAGTCGCCCCGAACGCCCGGGCAGCCTCCGAAACGGATCGCAAGATCGCCCTGGCGGCCCAGGGACCCGCCCGCTTGGACGAAGTACGCGTTGCCCGCTTGCACGTCGAGCCGCACGCGAGACTGCAAGACGCCGGGGGCGGCATCGTCGTTGCAGGCCAAGGGCTCAAGCGCGCCCCATCGCCCGGCGTACACGGCAAGGACCGTATCGAATCCCGACTCGCGCGTGTCGATCTCCACGAAGCCGTCGGATTCGGCGGTCCACCGGTACCAGACGGTCGCGCCCATGCCGCCGCAGGGTCGCGGCTCCTCGGGTTCAAGCGTCGCCCCGCGCGTGTCCCGCCGGTGGGTCGCGGGCACGCCGCGAAGCTCGGTCGCGGCCGCAAAGCAGTCCGCCGGGACGCTCGCCTCCGGGCAAGGCGCCGGCGGCGCGATCGGTCGAACCCGGAAGGCAAGATCGCCAAAGTCCTCGCCCACCCCCGACGCCTGGACGTAGTATCGTTCGCCCGCGCGCGCCGGGAACCACGCGCGGGAGGAAAGCGCGCCGGGAGCGTCGTCGTTGCAGGCCAGAAGCGCAAGATCCGACAAGGCGCTGCCGCGATACACGGCGAGGACCGTGTCGAAGTCGGAGCCGGTCGTGTCCGCCACGAGGTCGACGTCCTCGTCGACCGCAAGCGCGTACCAGACGGTCGAGCCAACGGGCCCGCCGCCCTTTGCGCACGCGCGCGGCTCCCCCGGCTCTGCGCCGGCGCCCGCCGTGCCGCGCCGATCGGAGAACGGCACGCCGTCCACCAGGCGGGCGTCGGCGAAGCAATCGTTGGGTGCCCAGCCGCACGCCGCTTCGGGCGGCCGGGGGCACGGCTGCGCTCCGGAAAGGAGGCAGCCCACGTCGAGCTCGCCGTGCCCGAATCCGTCGTCGCGTCCCGGCGCTCCAAGGTCGTGCGCGGTGGCGGCAAGGCGCGCGCGAAGCTGCGGTCCCGTGAGGTGCGGAAGGTGCCCCCACGCAAGCGCAAGGGCGCCGGCCACGTGGGGCGCGCTCATGCTCGTTCCGCTCATGCGCCCGTAGGCGAGATCGCTCACATGCAGCGTGCTCAGGACGGAGAAGCCCGGCGCGGACACCTCGACCTGCGGGCCGCGGGCGGAGAACGGGCAGAGGCCTCGCGCGCGCGTGGTGCATCCGACCGCGATCGCATCGGGGTGGCGCGCGGGGTGCAGCACGCAGTCTTGGCAGCCGTCGTTGCCCGCCCCGGCCACCACGATGCGGCCCTTCGTCTGCACGGCGTACTCGATCGCGTCCGAGATCGCGCGGTCGTCGCACGACTGGCAGCCAAAGCTCAGGTTGATCACGGTCCGCTCGACGGGCGCGTTGGCGCACCATGCGATGCCGCTTGCGGCGGCCGTGGTGAGGATGTACCGGTCACTGCCGGCCTTGACCGCGTAGAGGCCGACGTTGCCCATGCCCGCGATCCCAAGCCCGTTGCCCACGGTCGCCGCGGCGATGCCGGCGACGTGCGTTCCATGGCCCATGCCATCGGAGACGTCCGTGTTGTAGCCCACGTAGTTGTATCCGCCCAGGAAGCGGCCCGCGAACTCCTCGTGCGTGGCGCGAAGGCCCGTGTCCACGACGCACACGGCCGACGAGCCGTCGCCGGGGAACAGGGCCCAGGCCGCCGGCGCGCCCACGTTCATGGGAGCGTACTGCGCGCCGAACCGGGGATCGTCCGGCCACGCGTCCAGCAGCGGGATCCGGCGCTCGGGCTCCACGTACCGGACGCGCGGGTCGGCTTGCGCCTGCGCGCGGAACGCGCGGGGGTCCAGGGGCGACACGACGAGGAAATGGAGGCGCTCGTCGACGGTCTCCACGGATAGCCCCAGGTAGCGGTCGCCCACCCCCAAGCCGTGCGGACCGGAAAGACCGACGACAAGACGGCCCGTCTCCGAGACGGCCCCGTGCGCAGGAGGCTCGGCGCCCGCCGACGCTGCGGCGGGCACCGGCGGAACCAAGCCTGTCGAGAGCAGGAGCACGATCGTGATCGCGCGCTTGGCGTGCATGCGCTCCTAGAGCCGTGCCGGGGGATGATCCCTCTCCGAAACGCGCTGGACCGGCCCGTTTTGGGCCGCGGCCGCCGTGGCGTCGTAGCGGAGCAGGAACGCGTCCTGTCGCGCCGGCGACATCAGGCAGTCGCCCGGCCCGGCGCAGAGGCGCTGGGGCCCGGCACACACCCTCTCTTCGCGACCCTGCAGGGTGTACGAGATCGAGGCAAGACAGCCGGCGCCGGTTCCGGAAAGGTGTCCTCCCACGTAGACGGCCGAGCCTGAAAGCGCGACGGCGAGCCCGACGTCGTCCCCGCGACCCGCCCCGTCGAGCGCCGCCTTCCACAGCACGGCGCCGTCGGAGGCGCGATACGCGACCGTGAATACGTCGCTCGTTGGCGCGCAGGCCTCCTCGGGCAGGGAGATGGGCGAGCAGGACAGAAGGCCCGACCGCAGCGCGGCCGACTGGCTTTCCCCGGTCACCACGACGAAGGAACCGTCCGCGGAGGCGGCGATGCCGTGCGCGGCGTCGAGGGCCGCGCCGCTGCCGTGGCTTTGCATCCACCGCACGGAGCCGTCCTCGACGGAGTACGCGATCGTCCGGTGGACGGAGCCGTTCCCGTTTGCGGACAGGGCCTCGCCCGCAAGCACGAAGCTTCCGCCTGCGACGGCCGCGTCGTTCATGCGCCCGGAGGCGGCGTGGCGCTCCAGCCACTGGACCTGACCCGTCGCGGCGTCGAGCGCGGCGGCCACGAAGTCGTGGTGCCCCAGCGCGTCTGCCGCGTTGCCCGCCACGAGCACGCGCTCGCCGGCGAGCGCCACGCGCGACGCAAAGGCCCGTCCCGAGACGGCCAGCGAGGCGGACCAGGAGGGCAAGAGCTGCGGATCCAGGGCCTGCACGAAGGGCGCAAGGCTCTGCCCGGCCGACGGGGCGCGCCCGCCCACGACGACGACCTGCTCGTCGGACCGCACGACGTCCCACAGCAGCGTGCGCGGAAAGTCCGCATGGCCAAGCCGGGTTCCGGTGGCGCCATCGTAGACGGCAAGCCGGGCCGACTCGCCCGTGCCAAAGGCGCTGCTTGCTGCAAACACGCGTCCGTCGGGCGCGACCGCAAGGGCGTTCACGAGCTCCAGATCCCCTTCGGGGAATCGCGATTCCACGCGCGACCAGGCCGGGGCTCCCGTCGCGGCGTCGTAGGCGAGGAGCGCCTCGTCGTATCCCGTGCCGGCGGAGTACACGAACCCTCCCACGTACACGCGCGTGCCCGAAGGATCGAAGGCGACGGCCATTCCGACGTCCACGAAGTCGCCGCTTCCGCCGTACGTCGCCGACCACCGCCGGGCGCCGGTCTTCGCGTCGTAGGCGACCGTGAGCATGTCCATGCCGGAGATTCCGACGAAGCATTGCGACCCGCACGCGCTCGTCTGTCCCTTGCCCGTGGCCACGACAAGCGTGCCGTCGGGGCTCACGGCGATCGCGCCGTGCGTGCTGAGCTCGCCCGCATTCGCTCGCGAGATCCAGCGCGCGCAGGGCTGCGCTTCCAAGACCGTTCGCGGGTCCGCGCAGACGTTCTTCACGGGTCCGGCTTCCGTCCCGACGAGGCTTGGGGCGGCGGCCCCCCAGGGCACGATCAACAGCGCAAACGCCAAGGGCAGGATTCGCAACATGGCTCTTCCCGAGGCCGGCTACGACCGCGGCGCTCTTAGCGACGTTCCAAAAAGCGTTGATCGCCTAGCACGATCCTTGTCCAACGGCGATTCGTCCGAATTCCGTTGGACGCGCCCGTCGCCGGTACAGAAAGCGTTAAGGACCGTGATTCGAAAGGGGGGTGGGAGAGCGGAAGGACATGCGAGCGTGGGCGGTCGCGTTGCTGCTGCTGATCCTCCCGCAGGCGGCGGGCGGGACCGCGGAGGTTTCGCACGACGGCACGCGGGTTCTGGCCGTCGATTCGCCCTTGCCGCTTCCCGCCATCGAGTTCGATGCGCGCGCCGCCGCCGGGCAGGCCCTCGCCCCCCTGCCGCCCCTGGCCCGAAGCTACGACGAGGCCTTGGCCGGCTGGCGCCTCGACGAGCGCGGCGCGACGGTCTCGGCCTCTCCTTCGCGCGCCCGCGCGCACGTGGCGGATGAGGACCTCGATCTTTCGCTTCCAGAGCCGCCGGTGGAGTCGTCTTCGGTGCGCCTCGACACCGCCGAGACGTATCGCGCCCTCTCGCTTCTCCTGGACGTCGTCGTCGAAGAACTGTTTGGCCGCTCGGGAACGGCGATGGAAGGGGCCTGGCGGGAGGTCCAGCCCCACGCCGACGAAGTCGTGCGGAAGGTGACCCGCGAGCTGAACCGGTTGAGGATCACTCCTCCTTGGTGCGGCGAAGGTTCGCCCTGCTACTCGCCGAGCCTGGGGGACGAGCTTCGGGAGAACTACGCCGTGGCGGCCTCGTTTGCCCGGGCGTACCTGAGGGCGACGCTCCACGACGGAGGTCGCCTGGTTCCGCACGAACGCGTGCAGACGGGGCTTCCAAGGCCCGTCGTCGAGGTTGCGGTCGAAACGGGCCCCGTCCGCTCCGCCGGCGAGGCTGCCTCGGCGGCGACGCGGGCGGCCGCAAACGCGGCGCTGGAAGCGTTCGACGAGGTTCCCGACGCTCGCGTGCGCCTCGACGTTCCTGACCTTCGCGTGTACACGAGCGCCTCTCCCAAGACGGGAGACTCGGAAACGGCGTACTCCGCCGGAGGAAGGGACGAGCTGACGTCGGAAGCCGAGAAGGCCGCCGCCGACGAGGGGCGGGCCGCGTTCGAAGCGCTCGATCCCTCACCGAAGCTGCGACCCTCCGGGACCTTGCCGCTGGGCGGGCCGTCGGCCGGGTCGATGGCCGTGCCCGCCCGTGCAGCCCCTGCGCCCGACGCGCCGCCCCTTGCACTGGGGCTTCTCATTCTGGCAATGCTCGCTGTGCCCGCGTGGCTCCTGTCGCGGCGCATCGGGGCCGCCGACGCGCTGGAAAACGCCAACCGCGCGCGCGTCTTTGCCCTGGTCGCGCAAAAGCCCGCCGTCACGCCCGCCGAGGTCCGAGACGCGCTTGGGATCCACTACACGAGCGTCGTGCACCACCTCCGCATGCTCGAAGAGGCCGGCCACATTCGAACCGAGCGCGCGCAAGGACGCATCCGCTGCTTCGAGAACGGAGGCCGGTACGATCCGGTCGAGCGCGCGACGCTGGCCGCCCTGCGACACCCGACGGTCGAGCGCCTGCTCCGCGTGCTCGCCTGGAACGCCGGCATCCAGCAGGCCCACGCGGCGCGCAAGGCGGGCATCCGTCGCACGCTTGCCAAGCACCACGTGGACCGGCTGAACGCCGTCGGCGTGGTCGAGCGGGAGCGCCTTGGGCCGCGCGTGCGGCTGCGCCTTGCGCCGGCGGCCCTCGACACGGTGCTCTCGCGCGCGGCCCTGCCGCAGCCAAGCGACGAGCCCGCGCCCGTCCTGCCGGGAAGCGCCGGGCTCTAAAAGACCGGAAAACGCCCCGGGGCCAAGCAGGATCGCTTTGGGCGCATTTCGAAAGCCTTACCCCACGTGGGCGAGTAACGGTCTGCGTGCTTTCCCCCGGCGTCCACCACGCCATCCACGACCGCAACTTCGCCGATCTGATGAAGGCGGAGAAGGCGGTGCTCGTCGTGGGGCGGACCGATTGCGCAAACTGCGGGCCGTACAACGAGGAGATCGAGCAGCTCGTCCGAAAGCCCCACTTCAAGAGCATCGTCTTTGGCAAGCTCACGCTCGACAAGCCCGGCGGGCTCGAGTTGAAGAAGTCGCAGCCGTGGCTGGCCGACCTCGCGCTGCTTCCGCACACCGTGCTCTACCGCAAGGGCAAGAAGGTGGACGAGTTTGCCGCGGCCAACGCGGCCACGCTCGTCGAGCACATCGAGGACTTCCTGCTCAATTGAGAGCAAGGCTCAAGCCGCTACGCGTCCGCCGGTCGACTCGACCGCAGGTTTGCGACAAGCCTTTTTCGAAGCCTTTCGACGTCGGACGGACGGTGATTCGTTGGTCCGCTGCCAGATGTGCAACCAGGACTTCCCGAACGAGCAGGAGCTGCGCACGCACAACCAGATCTCCCACCCCGAAGCCGGCGTGGGCAAGACCGTCGGCGGGGGCCAGCGCGGAACGACGGGGACGACCGGCGGGACAGGCGGCGGCCAGACCGGCGGCGGCTCCCGGACCGGCCAGAACCGGTGAGGGCTTCCGGGCGGCCACAAGCTTCTAGTCTTGAAGCACCATGGCCGCCCCGAGGCTTCGAACGCATGCTCAACCGCACGGCAAACGCGACGTGGACGGGCAAGCTCAAGGACGGCAAGGGTCAAGTCAGCACGGGCAGCAAGGCGATCCAGAACCTGCCCCTCTCCTTCACGACGCGCTTTGAGGGGACGCCCGGCACCAATCCCGAGGAGCTCATCGCCGCGGCGCACGCGGGCTGCTTCTCGATGGCCCTCTCCAACGAGATCGACAAGGCCGGGCTCACGCCCGAGCGCGTGGACGTCACGGCCACCGTGAAGTTCGAGAAGACCGACGCGGGCTTCTCGGTCACGAACATCCACCTCGACGCAAAGGCGAAGATCGCCGGCGGCGACGCCAAGGCCTTCGAGCAAGCGGCGGAAAAAGCCAAGAACGGCTGCCCCATCTCGCGCCTTCTGGCGCCAGGCACCAAGATCACGATGACGGCTCGGACCGCCTGAACCGCCCCGCTTGCGCAAAGAGTCCGGCTAGATTCCCTGCGACGCTTGCGTCCTTGGGCCGGAGCGCTCGAACGGGAATCCGGCGTTGGCCCACGCCTCGAGGCCGCCCTCGAACTCGAGCACGTTTTCGTAGCCCATGGCCTCGAGCCTGCGCGCGGCCCTCTTGCTCGTTTCGCACGTCGGCCCGGAGCAATACGTGATCACCGGAGCGCGGACGTCGAGGATCTCGTCCCTCGCGCGCCGCTCGAAGTCGGGCGCTTCGGCGGGGAGGTTGACCGCCGTGGGAAGGTGCCGCTTGGCGAAGCTCTCCGGCCCCAGCGCGTCCACCACGATCACGTTGGGATCCGTCTCGATGAGCCGCTTGGCTTCCTGCGCGTCGATGTAGCGCATGGACAACGGCGCGCGGGCCCGAAGACATCACGTTTGGGGGACGGTCGTCGCTTGTTTACTGCGCATCTGCGCAGTAACGGGCGGGCGCGCCGCCCGCAAGCGTCCCCCAACCGGGATGAGCGCGCCGGGAAACGTCCCCGCATGCGCGCCGTCGTCTGGAGCCCCGGACGCCGCGAGCCGCGTCTTGCCGAGCTGCCGGAGCCTTCCCCCGCGCCGGGCCAAGCGCTCGTCCGCACGCTGTGGACGGGCATCGACGGCACGGACGAGGAGGTCGTCGCGGGCGAGGGCAGGCTTCCGCCGGGCGAAGGGGAGCTCGTGCTCGGCCACGAGGCGCTCGGCGAAGTGGTCGCGGCGCCGGCCGGGTCGGGCCTGGCTCCCGGCGATCTCGTCGTCCCGCTCGTTCGACGAGGCTGCGACCGGTGCCTTGCTTGCGCCCACGGCGCGCCGGATCACTGCGAGACCGACGCGTACGTCGAGCGCGGCATCAAGCAGGCGCACGGCTTCATGCAGGATCTCTTCGTCGAGGCGCCCGAGCGCCTCGTCCGCGCGCCGCCGGAGCTCGGGCGGGCGGCCGTGCTCGCCGAGCCCCTGTCCATCGTGGAGAAGGCCCTCGACCAGGCGCGCCGCGTGCAGGCTCGCCTGCCGTGGTTTGCCGGCTCGTTCGAAGGCGCCCGCGTGCTTGTCGTCGGCATCGGCAGCCTCGGGGGGCTTGCCGCGATGCGGATGGCGCTCGAAGGCGCAAAGGTGGTGGGCGCGGATCGCAGCGGCCCCGAGGAGCCCGGCGGTAGGCTCCTTGCCCGCGTGGGCGCCGCGCACGTGGACGTCCGCGAAACTTCGCTTGGCGAGGCCGCCCGCGCGGGAGGCGGTTTCGACGTTGCGTTCGAGACGACCGGGAATCCGGACGTCACCGTCCAAACGGCGGCGGCGCTTGCGGCAAACGGTCTCCTCGTGCAGCTGGGCCTTCCCTCGCCCCAGGCGCATGCACGCCTGCCGGCGGCGGTCCTGCGCGATCTTGTCTTGGGCAACCGAGCGATCATGGGCTCCGTCAACAGCCGCCGGGAGCACTTCGAGCGGGCGCTTGCGGCCTTGAGCATGATGCGGGCGCGTTGGGGGGATCTTCCGCGGGCCGCCATCACGCGGACGTTTGCCCCGTGGCAGGCCGAGGAGGCCTTCGGCGAGGAGCGCGTCGTCAAGAAGGCGCTCGCGTGGGGCGCCATGGACTAGAGTCGCGCCGCGTCGGGCTCCTCGGGCGTCTCCGAGGGCTCGACCGGATGGCCCGCGCCGGCCCACTGCGAGAACCCGCCGTCGAACAGCAGGACGTCGCGGTACCCCATGGCGTCCATCGTGCGCGCGACCTGGCGGCTTTCCGGGGACCGTGAGTTCTCGGCGTACACGAGGATGGTCGCTTGCGTGTCGAGGACGAGATCCCGCGCCCGCCGCGCGAGGTCGGGCGCGTCGGCGGGCAGGTTGATGGCGCCGGGCACGCGGCCCTGCCCGTACCGCTCGGAGGCCCGCGCGTCCAGCACGACGACCCGCCCGTCGGCCTCGATGCGGCGCTTTGCTTCGTCCACCGTGACGTACCGCATGGTCACCGACGATTGTCCGCGCGCCGGCGGGTAAGGTTTCGGGGACGCTTGACGCCGCCGGGGGACGTCCCAAAGGGATTCCCTGGGCGGCCGGCGTCATGGTGAGGCCATGACGCTTCGTTGCGCCGCTTGCCTGGCGGAGTTCGCATCGGCCCACGCGCTCGTGCTGCACCGGCGGCTCGTGCACGAGGGTCCGGCCCACCATCTCCACCGGCAGGGAGGACGCCATTGAGCGCAGTCGATGTGCATCGCGGGGTGTTCGTCCACAACGGCCGGCCCCGGTTCCTCCTCTCGGGCGACTACCCTTACTACCGGGACGAGGCGGACAATTGGGGACCGCGCCTGGACGAGTTCCTCCGCGCCGGCGTGCCCGTGGTCACGTGCTACATTCCGTGGCGCCATCATGCGCCCGAGGATCCGCTGCGGGGTCACGGCGCGTACGACTTCGACGGTCGCACGCAGCCCAACCGGAACGTGAAGGGCTTCCTCCGGCTGTGCCAGGAGCGGGGACTCGCCGTGATCGCAAAGCCGGGCCCCTTCGTGCACGCGGAGCTTCGCTTCGGCGGGCTTCCGACGTACGTCGACCCGGACCGCAACCCGAGCATCGAGCCCGAGCTCATGGGCGACGGCGAGCCGTACCGGTGGATCCAGAACCCGCGCGTGCCGGAATCCCACCGCAAGCTTCCGGCGCCCTTGGACGCCGCGTTCAACGAGTACGTGCGGGACTGGCTCTCCATGGTGGCGCGCGAGGTGATCGGGCCCTTTGCAAGCCCGAAGGGCCCCATCGTGGCGATCCAGCTCCTGAACGAGGGCCTCTACAGCGACGCGGCAAGCGGCATCATCCCGAACTACGGGTACAGCCGAAGCAGCACCGCGCTCTGGCACGAGTTTTTGGCCGCGGCGTACGAGTCGCTTGCGCGCTACAATGCGCTCCACGGGACCCGCCACGAGCGCTGGGCGGAGGTTCCAAGCCCGCGCCAGCTTCGCGCGGCCGATTCGCCCGCCGGCATGCTGACGTACCTCGACCGAAGCCGCTACACGCACGTCCTGTACGAGAAGGTGATCCGCCGCTACCGGGCCTACCTGTTCGAGGGGGGCATGCCGACGGACCTGCCCGTGTTCATGAACTACGCGCCCAACGGCAACGCCTACCAGACGCATGCCGGCTCGAACGACGGCTGGTACTCGAAGGTGGCCTGGCATTCCGGGCACGGCGTTCGCTGGGGGTACACGAACTGGGGCGGCGTGGCAAGCCACCAGCCCAAGGCGTTCCTGCAGTACGTGCTCGCGGCCACGCGCGAGCGCGGCGTCAACCTGGAGGAGAACTGGGGCTTCAGCGACTATTACGACCCCGCCTACGAATGGGTGCAGCCAAGCTACTTCCAAAGCGCGCTCTTTGTGGCCGGCGGAGCCACGGGGCTCAACGTCTACACCATGGTCGGCACGCGCGCGTGGCGACGGGACGACAATCTCCACGGACAGGTGTTGCCGACGCACTACGGCGGGCTTCCCGCCTGGACGCGTGCCGACCTCGATTATCCGCCGCACGCGCCCATCCACGCCGACGGCTCGCTCGACGCGAAGTTCTGGACCGTCCGGCAGCTTGCCGATTACCTGGAGGCCGAGGGCGACAGCTTCGTGGGCCCCTCGCGCGCCGACCTCGCCTGGGCCGTCTACCCGCCCTACGCCTGGGCCGGTGCGTGGGCGCCGCACGGGGCCGTCGACGAGCATCCGTGGCGCGCGTCGGGATTCCGCGCCTGCCCGCGCGTCGCCTACCGCGGCCTGGAGGCGTTCCTGGAGAGCGCGCTTGACGCGCAGCTTGGCGCGGGTCAGGTGAACGTCTACGACGAGCCCGTCTCCCGGATCGCCGAGTACAAGATGCTCTGCGTGGGCGGATACGAGTACATGGACGCCGGCACGCAGGCAAAGCTCGTCGAGTTCGTCGCGCGCGGCGGCACGCTTCTTTGGACCGGCCTCCTGCCCCGTTTGGACGAGCACCTCGTGCCCACGGAAGACCACCCGCTGCGGCGCCTCTTTGGCCACCGCGAGCGGCGGTTCCACGAACTTCCAGACGGTAAAAACCTCGAGGTCACGCTCGACGGCTGCGGAACGATCGGACGCGCGTGGGACTGGATCGTGGCCGTGGACCGTCCCGACGACGCGCTCGCCGTCGCGCGCGCGGAGGTCGAGACGATCGGGTACGTTCGCGCCTACGGCAAGGGAACCGGGATCTACCTCGGATTCCACCCGTGGTACGCCTCCTTGAGCGGCGACCCGCTGGACCGCGTCGGCGCCAACCGCGAGCTCGTCCGCAAGGTGGCGCAACGCTACTCCGACGCCCGGTTGGCGTGGGCGCGCGCGGTCCCTTCCGCCCCATCCGTCTACGCGTGGCAATACGGTGGGCTTGGCAACGCGGACGTGGAGCACCTCTTCGTCGTGGGCCGCAACCCGTCTCCCCGCGTGGTCGAGGTCGAGTTCACGGGCGCCTCGGGCCGCCACGACCGCTTCCGGGTGGGGCTCGTGCCGGAGACGGTCTGCGCGGTTTCCTTCGAGCGAGGCCGCGCGCGAAGCCTCCTGCTCAAGTGCGTGAACGACAACGACTCCGTGGCGGTGCCGCCGCTTCTGGAGGAACCCGGCGGCGCGTGGTCGGCGGACGCGCCGTGCGACCTCTGCGTGGCCAAGGTCGGGCCCGACCGGTGGCGCGTCTCGATCGCCCACGCGCCCGCGCGTCCCGTGCGCGTCCGGTTGCCGCTCGAAGCCTCGTCCGTGGGTTCGCCGCGCGGCAACGTGCCCTGGCGGCGCGTCGACGCGGGCGTGGAGATCGAAATGCAGGATCTCTCGCGCGGGGGCGCCGTGACCGTGCGCGGGAACGGCAAGGCGTAACGGGCGACGCGTGCGGTTCCCCCGGTCGACCGTGAATTTATACCCGGATGGTGACCTACGCCGACACGGCGCCCACGCATGATCACGATGCTCGCCGGCAACTCGCGCATCCTACTCACGGTCGACGAGCTTGGCAACTGGGCCCAGCTGTACTACCCGTACGCGGGTCAGTACCAACATCTCCGCGAGGTCCGCCTTGGGATCTTCGACGCCGAGACGCGCCGCTTCTCGTGGCTCTCCGAGCCGGGCCCCACGGGCTGGCGGATCGAGCAGTCGCTCGTGGCGCAATCGAACGCGGCCGAGACGGCCTACCACGGCACGGAGCTTGAGGTGCGCGTGACCGACATGGTCCACTCCAACCACGACCTCGTCATCCGGCGCATTCGCGTCCGGAACCACGGGCCGCGCGTGCGCAAGCTTCGTGTCTTCCACTATCAATCGCTTACCATCCAGGAATCGATGTACCAGGACACCTGCTACTGGGACAGCGAGCGAAAGACGGTGAACCACTACAAGCGCAACTTCTACTTCCAGCTCTGGGGCCGCCCCGACTTCACCGGGTTCACCTGCGGCGAGCACACCCTGAAGGGCCTGCGCGGCTCGCACGTCGACGCCGAGGACGGCAAGCTCGAGGGCGGCCTCATCAGCCACGGCGCGGCCGACTCGGTCGTGCAGTGGGACGTCGAGGTGCAACCCGACGGCGAGGCGATCGTCTACCTGCTCGTGATGGTGGGCCAAAGCCGCCACGCGGTGAACGCGTTCTACGCCATGCTTTCGCGCCGCGACCCGGCGGGCCTCTCGCGCGAGGCGATCGACTTCTGGCGCCACTGGCTCTCGAACAAGAGCCTGCGGATCCCCGCCGACCTCTCCCGCACGGCCCAGGACGTGTACGAGCGCACGGTCTTCCTGCTGCGCGACTGCGCCTCCGTGAACGGGGCCGTCGTCGCCTCGCCCGACCCGCGCACGCTCAAGGGCAGCGGAGACACGTACACGTACAATTGGTGGCGCGACGGCGGCTACATCAGCAAGGCCATGGACGAGGTGGGCTTGTACGAGTACGCGCACCGGTTCCTCCAGTTCGCGGCCAAGTGCCAGGAGGACGAGGGTTACTTCCTGCACCGCCACTTCCCGGACGGCACCGTGGGCAGCACGTGGCATCCTCCTCCCTTCATCCAGGCCGACCAGACGGCCACGGTGCTCGCCGCCGCCTGGCACCACTTCAAGCGCCACGGCGACCTCGACCAGCTCCTCGAGCTTTGGCCCATGGTGAAGAAGGGCGCCAACTGGCTCGAGAGCTTCGTCGACGAGCGGGGGCTGCCCAAGCCGAGCTTCGACCTGTGGGAGGAGCGCAAGACGGTCAACGCCTACACGTGCGCGGCCGTGTCGCACGGCCTCGAGCGCGCGGCCCGCATCGGCGAGCAGCTCGGCAAGGAGACGACCCGGTGGCACCAGGTCGCGCGCCGCATGCGCGAGGCCACCCTCGAGCACCTCTGGGACGACGCGCGCGGCTGCTTCCGGAAGTCCATCGATCCCCTGGACGAGACGATCGACGCCTCGACGCTCCTTGCCGTGAAGCTCGGGGTGCTCGAGCCCTCCGACAAGCGGGCCGAGCGCCTCGTGCAGGCCATCGAGGCGCGGCTGTGGAACGCGGAGGTGGGCGGGCTTGCGCGGTACGAGAACGACACGTACTACGGCAAGGAGAACCCGTGGATCATCTGCACGCTGTGGCTGGCCGAGGCGCACCTGCTGCTGGGCCGAGAGAAGCGATGCCTTGAGCTCATCGAGTGGGCGGCGGACACCGCCTCGCAGACGTTCCTCCTGCCCGAGCAGCTGGACGGCCGCACGGGCGAGCACACGTCCGTGACGCCGCTCACCTGGAGCCATTCGACGTTCGCCGACGTCGTGAACAAGTACCGCCGCCATCGCGAGGGCGTGGCGGACGACCGCACCGAATGAAGGAGGCTGTCCCATGAAGGTGGCGATGATCGGTTGGGAGTTCCCGCCGTTCCTGGCGGGAGGCCTTGGCGTCCATTGCCTCGAGCTCACGCTCCAGCTTGCCAAGCTTGGCGTCGAGATCGACTTCTACATGCCCCGCGTCGCCGCCGAGGGGGACCTTCGGGTGGCCGACGCGCACAGGCACCTCAACATCATCGAGGTCGAGGCCGAACCGATCGCTTCCCCGTACGGAGGCACCCGCAAGCGCGGCTACGATGCGGCGTTCAACGACGCCGTCGCGCAGTACAACGCGCGCCTGGCCCGCGAATTCCGATCCCACGACGCCGACCTCATCCACGCCCACGACTGGATCACGGCGCCGGCCGCCCTGCACCTGCGCGGCGTCACGGGCAAGCCGCTCGTCTGGACCTGCCACTCGACGGAGTGGGACCGAAGCGCCGGCTTCTACCCTCAGTCGTGGATCATGGACGTCGAGCGCCGCGTCTCGCGGGAGGCCGACGCCGTCATCAGCGTCTCGCGCTACACGGGCCACGAGCTCGCCCGCCTCTACGGCGCCGATCGCTCGCGCCTCGTGCCCGTCCACAACGGGGTCGACTTCGCAAAGTTCTCCACCGCGGCGGAGCGGGACTACGGCGCCGTGCGCCGGCGCGTGCTGTTCCTCTCGCGCGTCTCGCGCCAGAAGGGGCCCATGCACTTCATGGAGATGGCCCGTCGCGTTCTCCGCTCGCGGCGGGACGTCGAGTTCGTGGTGGCCGGCAAGGGCGAGATGCTCGGGGAGATGGTGCGCTTCGCCGCGCACGAGGGCATCGCGCGCAACGTCACGTTCGCCGGGTACGTGCCCGAGGACCGCCTTCCCGAGGTCTACCGCCAGTCCGACGTCTACGTGCTGCCGTCGGTCTCCGAGCCCTTTGGCATCAGCGTGCTCGAGGCCATGACCTCGGGCTTGCCGACGATCGTGAGCAAGACGACGGGCGTGGGCGAGAACCTCGCGCACGTGCTCAAGACCGACTATTGGGACGCCGACGAGATGGCCGACCTCGTCCTCTCGCTTCTGGACCACCGCGTCCTGCGGGAGACCCTCGGGCGCAACGGCGCGCTCGAGGTCCGCAAGTTCACCTGGGCGGCCTGCGGACGCAAGACGAAGGACGTGTACGAGGGCGTGCTGGGACGGGGACGGCCGGCGCGGGGGTACGCCAGTTGACGGCGGTGTGCTTCTATTTTCAGGTCCACCAGCCCATGCGCTTGGCGCGGCTTCGCGTGTTCGACTCGATCCCCGTCGAGCGATACTGGGACCACGCGAAGAACAAAGCCATCTTCGACCGCGTGGCCGACAAGTGCTACCTCCCGACCAACCGGCTGCTCCTCGATCTCATCCGCGAGCACGGCGGGCGGTTCAAGGTGGCGTTCTCGCTCTCGGGCACGTTCGTCGAGCAGGCCAACCGGTTCCGCCCGGAGGTCATGGACAGCTTCCGTGAGCTCGCGCGGACCGGCTGCGTCGAGTTCCTGGAGGAGACGTACTACCACTCCCTCGCGGGTCTCTGGGAGGACCAGAGCGAGTACCGGGAGCAGATTCGCGAGCACCGGGAGCTCATGAAACGCGAGCTCTCCGCCGAGCCGCGGATCTTCCGGAACACCGAGCTCATCTACGACAACCGCATCGCGGGCACGATCGAGTCGCTCGGCTACGACGCCATGATGACCGAGGGGACCGAGAAGATCCTCGGCTGGCGATCGCCCAACTACGTGTATCGCCCCGCGCGCGCCGGAAGCAAGCTCAAGGTCCTTCTGAAGAACTACCGGCTCTCGGACGACGTTGCCTTCCGCTTCTCGACGGGCCCCTCGTGGCCCGAGTGGCCGCTCACCGCCGACAAGTACGCGAGCTGGCTTTCCCAGGCCGAAGGCGCAAGCGTCAACCTGTTCATGGACTACGAGACCTTCGGCGAGCACAACTGGCCCGAATCGGGCATCTTCGACTTCCTGCGCCACCTGCCACGCTTTGCGCTCGCCCATCCGCACGTTTCCTTCGTGACGCCATCGGAGGTCGTGCAACACAACGAGCCCGTAGGCGAGATCGAGGTGCCCTTTGCCATCTCGTGGGCCGACACCGAGCGGGACGTCTCGGCGTGGCTTCACAACGAGATGCAGCACCTCTGCTTCAACGAGCTGCGCGAGATGGCGCCGCTCGTGCGCGAGGCCAACGACCCGGCCCTCACGCACGCCTGGCGCCTGCTGCAGACGAGCGACCATCTGTACTACTGCACGACCAAGCACATGGGCGACCAGGACATCCACACGTACTTCTCGCCGTACGACTCGCCCTACCAAGCTTTCGTGAACTACCAGAACGCGATCCGCGACCTGCGGGCAAAGCTCCTCGCCCGGACGGGGGGGAAGGCGCTCCATTGACCGCCCGTGACGCGCCCACCGTCGGCGTGGACGTCGGGGCGACCAACGTGCGCGCCGCACTCGTCGCTCCGGACGGCCGCATCCTTGCCGCCGAACGGCAAGCGCTGGGCGACGAGCGTCCGCCCGAGCGCGTCGCCGCCGTTGTGTCGGAATGCGTCGACCGCGTCCGCTCGAAATCCGACGTCCCACCGGCGGGCCTTGGCGTGGGCGTGGCCGGGCAGGTCGACGCGGACAAGGGCGTCGTCCGCTTCGCCCCCAACCTCGGCTGGCGGGACGTTCCGTTCGGCGAGAAGCTTCGCGCGCGGACGGGGCTTCCCGTCGTGCTCGCAAACGACGTGCGTGCGGCCACGCTTGGCGAGTGGAACCACGGCGCCGGACGCGGCGCCGAGGACCTCGTCTGCGTGTACGTGGGGACCGGAATCGGCGGCGGCGTCGTCTCCGGCGGACGGCTGCTGCAGGGCGTCTCCGGGCTTGCAGGCGAGCTTGGCCACGTGCCTGTGGCCGTGGGCGGGGCCGCGTGCAGCTGCGGGGGACGCGGGTGCGTCGAAGCCTACGCGGGCGGATGGGCGATCGCACGCCGCGCCATGCAGATGGCCGCGGCCGACTCCCGGGCCGGGAAGCTCCTGCTCGACCTTGCCGGCGGCGACCCGGCGGCCGTGACGAGCGCTCTTGTCGCGCGCGCCGACCACGACGGCGACCCTTTGGCCCGGCGCGTCGTCGACGACGCCGCCGAGGCCCTGTCGGCCGCCTGCGTGGGCCTTGTCAACGCGTTCAATCCGCAGATCCTCATCGTGGGCGGCGGCGTCGTCGTGGGCTTGCCGCGCCTCGTGGGCGCCGTCGCGCGCGCGGTGGAGGAGCGGGCGCTCCCCGCCTCGCGCGAGTCGGTGCGCGTGGTCCCGGCGGAGCTTGGCGACGACGCCGGCGCGGTGGGCGCGGCGGTCCTCGCGCGGAAGTTCCGCTGAGCGGAAACTCACAGGCGCGCGCTTTCGGGCAGCGGCCGGTAGAGGTCGCCGTCGGCCACCGGAAGCTCGAGCGCCGTGCCGTCGGCGTGCAGGACGATGACGCCCGGCTCTCCCGGCTGCACCAGGAACCAATCGTCGTGGTGGGCCGCGCGCACGACAAGCCGCAGGGCGTTCCCCCGGGCGAACACGTATTCCGTCGGGAGCATCGGCAGGCTCACCTCGACGGTCTGCCCGGGCGACAGGGGCTCGTAGCGGTCGTGCCCGCGGTGATGCGCGAGGTTGAACATGCCGAAGGTGACAAGCGTGGCCCGCCCTTGGGGCTCGACCTCGTAGAGGTAGGCGGCCACGTGGGCGTTGCGCGCGCCTTCGAGCGAGACCTTCAGGCGAAGGTGCGGCGTGCCGGAGAGGGCAAGCCCGTCGACCGCCGAGCCTTCGAGCGCAAGCGAAGGCAAAGCGGGCTGCAGCGCCGGAAGCGACAGGGGCGTGGGCGTCGACAGGACGCGCGCGGACCCCGACGCGGGGCGGGGCGAGAGCGCGCCCGCCGCGAAGTCGGCGTGCAGACGATCGGTGCGCACGCCTTCGTCGCCGGGGCGGGGCGGCCACGCGTCGGCGAACCGGTGCGTGCCCGCGTTCGTGAGAAGGTCGGCGTTCGGGAGACGGTCCACCCCGACCGCTTTGCCCTTGAGATGCTGCTCCATCCACGCGAGGAAGAGGACCTCCTGGTCCGGCCGCGCGGGGTGCTGGTGGGCCCAGTGGCCAAACAGCCCGAGCTTGGGACCGGGCAGCGCGTGGAACCAGTGCACGGCCATCGTGCTCTTGACGTTCGTGTCCTCGAAGCCTTGCGTGTAGAGGACGGCCGCGCGAACGTCCTTGGCGCGAGCGGAGAAGTTCCGCTCCGCGTAGAAGGCGTCGTAGATCGCGCGCGGATCGTTGGCGCGCGCGGTGAGCGCGGGGTCGCAGAACCCGGAGACCGCGTTTGTTGCGAGGTATTGCGGCCTGGCGGGCTCGACGTTCTCGAGAAAACCGGTGCCCGACTGGTAGCCGATCGGGCTTCCGACGTTCTCGCCGTTGGGGACGCCGCCGAAGTGCCAGTCGTCGTAGGCGTTGATGACGGGCGCGACGGCGATGATCGCCTTCAGCGCGGGGGGCGCCAGGACGGCCGCCTGCG
Source organism: Candidatus Thermoplasmatota archaeon (assembly GCA_035541015.1). Lineage (NCBI taxonomy): Archaea > Methanobacteriati > Thermoplasmatota > Thermoplasmatota archaeon. The sequence continues at coordinate 29,677 of DATLFM010000019.1, read as the reverse complement.
TGGGCGTGGTTCCGACGTAGGACTGGCCGTAGAAGCCGACGTTGCCGTCGCTCCAGGACTGCGCGGCGGCCCACTCGACAAGCATGGCCTGGTCCCGCTGCTCGTTGGGCCCCCATACCTCCATGCATCCAGTGGACCTGCCGGTCCCGCGCACGTCGGCCGACAGCACGGCGTAGCCGCGCTTGGCCCAATCCTTCACGAAGTACGCCCACATGCTGGGATTCCCGGCCGCGTGCTGGGGCCCGTTGTACGGGCTCGAGCTGACGATGACGGGCACGGGACCGTCGACGGCGGGCCGCGTGAGCTGCGCGTACAGCCTCGCGCCGTCGTGCGCCTCGATCCACACCTCCTCGGTCGGCAGGAGATCGTGCACGGGCTTCGCGAGGGCGTCGAGGTCGAGAAGCGCCGCAAGCCCGTCGACCGGCGCCGTGACGAGCTCGATCGTGAGCCAATGGGCGCTCGGTGCCCGCGCGCTCCAGGCCCGCAGGACCCACTCGGCGGGCAGATCGTCCACCGCCGTGAGCGCCGAGCACGAATGGACGGAGAGACGCGGGGCCCAGCCGTCCTCGACGGGGTTCGCATTGCAGCGTCGACGGTCCGTGTCCGCGTTCCGCATGTGGGTGAGGATCGGCAGTCCCTCGGGCACCGCGGCCGTCAGGCGAACGAGCGTGACGCCCTCCGGGATCGTGAAGCGCTGCTCGAAGGGAAGCGGCACGTCGCGCAGCGTGACGAGCGCGCCGCGCGCGGTCGCCTCGACGAAGGCGCCCGCCGGAAGCGTAAGGCTTGCAAGGTCGAGCGGGGTCGCACCCGGCGCCTCCGCCGGCTCGACGGGCTCGGGCCCAAGGCAGCCGGCAAGCAAGGGCGCCGCAAGAAGCGCGACGAGCACGCCGGCCGACCTTCGTCGAGAGGCCATGGTCGCCTCAATAGCCGCCCAGAAGCGGCATCGTGTAGTACCACGTGAGGTACACGCCGACGACGATGAGCACGATCGCGCTCACCTTCTTGATGAGCGGCATCGCGTTGCGCAGGCGCTTCACGAAGGCGCCCTGCGTGTAGCCGAGCGCGACCGTCACGCCCACCATGAAGACGGCCATGCCAAGCCCGTAGAGCGCAAAGGCGGTGAGCGCCGCGACGAAGCCGCCCACGAGGAGCGCCCCCAGGACGACGGCGATGAACAGCGGCGCGTGGCACCCCAGGCTCGCCGAGCCGTAGCCCACGCCGTAGGCGAACAGGCCGAGGTTGCTGCCCTCCTGGCCCTCGATCGACTTCGAGCGAACGGCGCGCGAGAGCGGTCCCAGCGCCTGGCCGATCCGGTACGTCGGAAGCGTCCAGCTCGTCAGCATCACAAAGCCAAGCACGACTAGCGAGACGGCCACGATGGGGCCAAGGTAGGCCACGTACTCCTTGACGACGTTGCCCGTGAGCGCGATCACACCGCCCACGATGAGGTACACGAGCACGATGCCCACCGCCGCAAGCGTGCCGCCCACGGCGGCCTTGCGCACGGCGCGCCTGCGGGCGTTGGCGTCGAGCGCCGCGTCGGGCCTCTGCTTTCCGAGGTAGTAGCTCATGTAGCCGGGAAGGAGCGGGAACGCGCACGGGCTGAAGAAGCCCGAGACGCCCGCGAGGAACGCAAGCACGAGGAAGCCCGAGCCGCCGCCGGCCGAGGAGACGGTGACGACGCCGGCCGCCGACGCCTTGTAGGTCGCGTCGAACTCGTTGAACGAGGGCGCGCCCGTCATCACGTGGCTCACCTCGCCCTTCTTGTTGATCCACACGACCTTGGGCATCTCCGACACGCCGTACTTGTCCGCGAGCTTGTCCGTGTCCATGGCGTAGCGCCACGTCGTGCCGTACTTCACGCGGTACTCGTTGAGCATCGCGTCGTCCTCGGTGAGGTCGATGTCGATGCCCAGGATGACGATCTCGTCGTCGCCGTACTTGGCGTCCATCTGCTTGAGCGGCGGGATGAGCTTCTTGCACGCCACGCACCACGTGGCCATGAAGTCGAGCACGACGACCTTGCCGCGAAGGTCCGAGAGCCGGATCACCTCGCCGTCGCTCGTGCGGACCGTGAAGTCGGGCGCGGGGCTCGGCTTCACGATGAGCCCGAGCGCCTCGGCGATTCCTCCGAAGACGTCGGCGAGCGCGTTGGTCTCGCGGATCTGGACGACGCCGATGGCGTGCACCCACGCGCCCGTCACGTCCTTGGCCATGAGCATGACCTGGTAGTGCCCGGGCCTCACGCCGCGGGCGTCCCACTCCCACTCGAGCGCGCGGCCGCCCTCGGCGTCGAGCAGCCGAAGCGGCGCGTCCATGCCCAGCATGGGAACGCTGCCGTCCATCTCCGCCGCGCGCGCGGACTCCTCGCTTCCGAAGGGTCCCATCGCGTGCACGACGGCGCGGTCCACCGTGGCACCGCCAAAAGGCGCGTCCACCACGCCGCGGGCGTGCACGATCCCGCCGCGCACGTCCACCCCTTCCAGGCGCGCGGACAGGAGCGAGCCGGGAAGGAGCAACCGCGTGCCTTCCTTGCCAAGCAGGATCTCGCCGCCTCCGCCCAGCGTCTTCACGCGCAGCGTGACGGAAAGCGACCCCTCGGCGGGGACGACGAAGTCCGCCGGCGCCTGGCCGAGCCACTCCATCGGGTGGTTCATGAGCGCCATGGTCTGCGTGACGACCGTCGCGAGCGTCTGGCCGCCGGAGACGAACTCGAGTTGGAATTGGGTCTCGCGCTGGATGGGGTTGCGGCTCTGCGCGACGACGGCCGCGTGCAGGGGGCCGTTCACGGAAAGGGGCGCCGCAAGGGGCGCGGTCGCAAACGTGGCGATCTCCTGCCAGGTTGCGCCGCCGCCAAGCGGCGAGAGGCCGGAGACTCCGTCGAAGGCAAGGGCGGAATCGGCAGGCGGGGCGACGGCAAGCGAGCCGCCGGAGCCGGCGTAGAGGGGGACGCCCCCGTCCATGGCAAGCGTCTCACTGTGGTGGCCGCCCGCCGGAATGGCACCGACGAGGAGAACCGAGACGAGGAGCGTGACGGCGAGGCGACTGAGCGGCATGCAAGCCTCCGGGCGGGCAGTGGAAAGGTCGCTTTAAATAGATTGTCGTGACGATCTTGCCAAGGCGTGCGATGAATGATCATCGCAGTTGCGATGAATGATCATCGCGAGGTCTTTCGCAGCCTTTTTCGAGACGCCGCGCATCCTTGGCTCATGCCAGGCGATGCGGAGTACCCGGGCGCTCCCGTTTGGGTGAAGGCGCTCGCGCTCGTCGCGCTGGCCGCCGGGCTTGTCGTCGCCGCCCTCCTTCTCACCGGCCACGGCCCCGCGATGCACGGGCCGCCGTCCGGCGGGCACTCGCCATGATCCTACCGCCGGCGCTGCGCAAGCTCCTCCTTTCCGCGCACCTGACCGTCTCGGTGGGCTGGATCGGCGCCGTGCTCGCGTACCTCGCGCTCGACGTCGCGGTGGCCACGAGCGGCGAGGAATCGACGCTTCGGGCGGCATACGCTTCCATGGAACTCGTCGCGTCGAACGTGATCCTCCCGCTTTCGCTGGCGGCGCTTGCGACCGGCGTCCTGCTTGCGCTCGGGACGCGATGGGGGCTGTTCCGTCACTACTGGGTCGTCGTCTCGCTCCTCTTGACCGTCGCGGCCGTGGCCGTGCTTTGGGTGGAGCTGGGAACCATCCGCGCGCTCGCGGCGACCGCCGCCGACCCCGCGACGACCTTCGACGAGCTTCGCGCGCTTCCCGGGACGCTGCCGCACTCGGCGGGAGGGCTTGCGATCCTCCTCCTCGTCCAGCTGCTGAACGTGTACAAGCCGGCCGGGCTCACGCGGTACGGCTGGCGCAAGCAGCGCGAGGAGACCGGCGCGGCGCGCGCGTAGGCGGCGCCACGTCAGCCGGCCATGGAGCGGCACGAGGCGGCGCACTTGCGGCACACGTCGGCGCATTCCTTGAGCACGGGGTCGTCGGCCAGCCGCTCGCAGCTCTCGGCGCAACGCTCGCACGCCTCCGCGCACGCGCCGCAGACCGCGCCGTGGAGCGGCGAGTCGCGGGCGAGGAAGCCCGCGGAGGTCTCGCAGATGCGCGCGCAGTCGATGAGCAGGGCGATGTGCTCGGGCCGGGCGTGGTCGCCGCCCTTCGAGAGGCAATAGGCGAGCGTGCGCTCGCACGTCTCGAAACAGTCGGTGCACGCGTCCAGGCAGTTCTGCATCTCGCGGTCAAGCGTCTGAGTTTGCGGGGTGGGCATGGCGATCGGGCGGGCAGCGGCGCCGCGCACGTAAGGTTCGACGGTGCGGCTCGCGCGTTGGTCGACGCCTTGCGTAGCGTGCCGGACATCCATCCGAAAGCGATGGGTCCCGTCGTCAGCGCGTCGGGCCGGATCGTTCCTTCAGCCTGGCGTTGGCCAATGGATACCTTTGCGCAAGCATGGCGTAGAACTCGTCGCCGCACATCCACGGCTGGTCGAGCCGCCCTTCGACCTTGATCGCCGCGTCGACGACAAGCGTGGGGACGACGCGGACGCCGTAGGCTTCCATGCGGGGCTTGGCGGAGGGGTCGCGCACGTCGATCACCTCGAGCTCGCACGGGCCGCACTTGCCGACCTCGACCTCGCGCTGGAACGAGACGCAAAGCGGGCAGCCGCTGCTGAAGAGCTCGAGCCGATGGGGCATCGAGGCTCCACGCGCGCGGACGGGTTTAAGCGTTCCGACGCCGGCGATTCCGCCCGCGCGCCGGATGAGGATTCTGGGCTCGTCAGGGGTCGCCCCGCCGCAGGACGTGCCAGCTCGCGCCGCCATCCGCGCTTTGCCAGATCGTCGTGATGGCGCTCGCATAGAGGCTGTCCGGATTGGACGGGTCGATCGCAAGCGCGGTGACGACGGCATCCGCCGGGAGGCCGGTTCCGGCGGGAATCCAGGTCTCTCCAGCGTCTTCGCTTCGCTGGAGTCCGCCGGCCCGCAGGAAGTAGGCGAAGAGCACGGAGGCGTCCTCCGGGTGGGCGGCAAGCGCCGTCACCGCATGCCCTTCTCCGGCGACGGTGGTCCACGTCGTGCCTCGGTCCGTGCTGCGCTGCAAGCCGTGGAGGCCGCCCGCGTACACCGTATTCTCCGCGGCGGCGGGCGTGGCAAGGACGAGCGCCGGTTCGGCGAGCCCGTTCGTGGCCACGCGTTCGAAGTCCTGCCGGTTGGCGGTCCGGTAAAAGCCGGTTCCGCTGTGCGCGCAGTAGACGATGTCCGGGTTCGCGCGCGCGACCGCCATGCCGTGGCAGTCCACCTGCCCGCCCAGCGCGACGACCCTCCAAGTCCGGCCGCCGTCGGTGGTTTGCCGCACGCCCTGGCTGCCGCCGCCGGCCGGATGCCCGCTCGACCACGCCGTTTGATTGTCGTCTGGGTGCAGCGTGAAACCCATGAAATCGGAGCGGTCCGCGCCAACGTAGGCCCACCGGTCTCCGCTGGTGCCGCGGATGAGGCCCGCGTGCGTCGCGACGAAGAGGACGGTCGGGTCGCCGGGATCGACGGCCACGCCGTGGATGTGGACGAAGCGGCTTGCGGGTTCGCCGGGGCTCGAGTCTGCGGAAGGCCCGCCCGGACGTTCCTGGTTGCCAAGGCAGCCCGCCAGAAGGACAACGAGCGAAACGCCGAGGGCCTCAAAGGCGCGCAACGCGCGAGTGGGTGGCATGGACGCTCTTGCGGGGACCGGCCCGCCGGACCTTGAATGTGGCGACGTCGGCACGGCCCCTACGCCCTTGGCGCCCGCGTCGCAAGCGTGAGCGCGCCCAGAACGGCGACCGCGAAAAGCGAAAGCTCGAATCCCGGCTGCCGCCGCTCGCCGCCCGAAGCTCCCTCGACCACGATCACGCCGTTCATGCCCACGGCGCGGTGCGGGTCGCAGTAGAAGTCGAACGCGCCGGCGACGGGCAGGCGGAACTCGACGCTTGCGGGCGGATCGCCGGGACGGGCGAGCGCGTGGTGCGCCGGCGCGCAGTGGTGGTCGAGGCCGACGTCGGCGCACCAATTGTGCACGTCCGCGTTTGCGGCGGGGTTCTCGAACACGACGCGCAGGCGGTCGCCGGCGGCGAGGCGGATCTCGGCGACGTCGAAGCAGTAGCCGGTCGCGTTCCCGCACGCCTCGCCTTCGAGCGCGCGGACGGTCCGCTCGACGGTGGCGGCCTCCGCGCTCGGCGCGAGGACGCAGGCGGCAAGGAGCACGGCGGCCGGGAGGAAGCGCACGGCGCGGCATACGGCGCGGGGAACAAAGCCCTTGGGTCGTCTCATCGCCCTGCCGCCAAGCGCCGGTAGCGGTCGCGGAAGACGCCGCGGCAGGTCGTGCAGCAGAAGTAGCCCCGCTTGCCGCCGATCCGAGCGCTGACGGGCTCCTCGGGGAGGGGGCCCCCGCAGAGGAAGCAGCGGATCTCGAGCGTCGCGCGGCCCGTCCCGAAGCCGCGCCCGGCTCGCCGGCTGCCGGAGCGCACGCGGCGTGCGTCCGCCTCGCGCACGAACGGAAGCTTCGCGATGCGGCGGCGGACCTCGGCCGCCTCCTCCTCGCTTCCGGTGAGGAGGCGCGCGAGCACCGTGCCGTCGTCGAGCTCGAGGGATTCGGCGACGGCGGGCTCCGCCCCAAGCGCGGCAAGCAGGCGCTCCGTCGCGCCGGACGAAGGGGAGAGCAGCAGCAGCGATTCGACGCCGCCGATGCGCACGAACTCGACGCGCGCTCCGTACCCCTGGATGACGCCAAGCTCCTCCAGGGCGCGGACGCGGCGCGCGACCGTGGGCGTCGTGGAGCCGGTGCGGCGGGCGATCTCCCGGTACGACGCGCGGGCGTCCTGCCGGAGGATCTCGAGGATGCGGGAGTCGAGCGCGTCGAGCTTCACGCCCGCGGAAGGCCGACGGGGGGGCTTAACGTTTGTCAAGCCGAAGGCACATAGCCCCCCGGCCCCTACCCTGTCTCCATGAAGCAGTCTCCCGACCCGGCCGCCGCAGACCCCTCGGCAGACCGCCGGTCGGACGGGGTCTCCCACGTCACCCTCTCGATCGGCGGCATGACGTGCGCAAGCTGCGTGCGCAACGTCGGCAACGCCCTCCAGAAGGTCCCCGGCGTGCGCGAGGCGCGCGTGAATTTGGCGTTGGAGCAGGCGACCGTGCTCGCCGAGCCGGACGTGCGGGTCGAGGCGCTGGCGACGGCCGTCGAGGGCGCCGGCTACACGGTCCTCGACGCGCAGGACGAGCACCAAGGCGAGCGCGAGGTGAACGCGCGATGGCGGAGGTTCGTCGTCGCGGCGGCGCTTGCGGCCCCGGTCGTCGTGCTCGCCATGGCGCACATGTTCGCGGGCCTCGATTTCCCCGGCTTCGATCTCCTGCAGCTTGCGCTCACGACGCCCGTGCAGTTTGGCGTGGGGTACGTCTTCTACGTCGGGACGTGGAAGGCCCTTCGCAACCGGCGCGCGAACATGGACACGCTCATCGCCGTCGGAACGACGGCCGCGTTCGGGTACTCGGCGACCGAGGTTCTCGCTCCCGAGGCCTTGCCGGGCCACGCGATCTACTTCGAGGTCGCAGCCGCCGTCATCGCCCTCATTCTCCTTGGCAAGTACCTCGAGGCCTTGGGCAAGAGCCGCGCGAGCGCGGCCGTGCGCCGGCTCCTGGAGCTTCGCCCGCTCACGGCGCGCGTCCTGCGCGAAGGCGCGGAAGCGCAAGTGGCCGCGGCCGAGGTCGCCGTGGGCGATCGCGTGGTCGTCCGGCCGGGCGAGAAGATCCCCGTGGACGGCGTCGTGCTCGAAGGGCGCACGAGCGTGGACGAGTCCATGGTCACCGGCGAGAGCGTGCCGATCGAGAAGGGCCCCGGTTCGGAGGTCGTCGCCGGCACCGTGAACCAGAACGGAAGCGTCGTGTTCGAGGCGCGCCGCGTGGGCGAGGACACGGTGCTTGCCGCCATCGTCCGGCTCGTGTCGGAGGCGCAGTCGCGCCGGGCGCCCATCGAGCGCTACGTGGACACCGTGAGCGCGTGGTTCGTCCCGGTCGTCATGGTCCTTGCGGCCGCGACCTTCGCGTATTGGAATGGGCCGGGTGCCGACACGGCGCTCGCAATTGGTGTCGAGCCGCTGGCCTTCGCGCTCTTGGCGTCGGTGGCGGTCCTCATCATCGCCTGCCCCTGCGCGCTTGGGCTTGCCACGCCGCTTGCGATCATGGTGGGAACCGGGCGCGCCGCGCAGTTCGGCGTCCTGTTCAAGGGCGGCGAGTCCATCGAGCGCGCCTCGCGCGTGGACACGGTCGTCTTCGACAAGACGGGCACGCTCACGCAGGGAACCCCCCGCGTGACGGACCTCGCGACGAGCCCGGGGGTCGACGAAACCGCGCTCCTTGCGGCCGCCGCGTCGGCCGAGTCGGCAAGCGAGCACCCCCTGGCCGCCGCGGTCGTGCGGGAGGCGACGCGGCGGAACCTTTCCGTCGTGCGCCCGTCCGACTTTTCGGCCGTTCCCGGACAGGGCGTGCGCGCGGTCGTCGCCGGCCGCAGCGTCGCCGTGGGAACGGCGGAGCTCGTCGGCGCGCCGCCGCCCGAGCTTGCAGCCTCGGCCGCACAACTCGAGGCGGCGGGCAAGACCGTCGTTTTCGTCGCCCTCGACGACCGCGTGGCGGGCGTCGTGGCCCTCGCGGACACGCTCCGGCCCGGCGCGCGGGAAGCCGTCGCCGCCCTTGCGCCAGCCGACCTCTGGATGATCACGGGCGACAACGAGCGCACGGCGCGGGCCATCGCGGCGCAAGCCGGCGTGCGAAACGTGCTTTGGCGCGTGCGGCCGGACGGCAAAGCGGAGGAGATCGCCAAGCTGCGGGAGAAGGGCCGCGTGGTGGCCATGGTGGGCGACGGCATCAACGACGCTCCCGCGCTCGCCCGGGCGGACGTGGGCATCGCCATGGGCGCGGGCACCGACGTGGCCAAGGAGACCGGCGAGATCATCCTCCTGCGGGACGACCCCGCCGACGTGCCCGCCTCGCTGGCGCTTGCCCGCGCGACCATGCGCAAGATTCGCCAGAACCTGCTATGGGCCTTCGGCTACAACGCGGTTCTCATCCCCGTGGCGGCGGGCCTTTTCACGGCCTGGCCCGTCTTCGGCTCGCCCGTCACGCTGCACCCGGCGTTTGCGGCCGGCGCGATGGCGCTCTCGAGCGTGAGCGTCGTGGCCAACAGCCGCCTCTTGGGCCGTTACGTTCCCCACATCCGGCGCCGCGCGGCGAGGCGCCCGCGAACGGCCGCGCCCGCAACGGCGCCGACGGAGGTCCCCCTATGAGCTGGTTCTCGTTCGGAAAGAAAGAGGAAACCGCACCCGCGGCCCCCAAGGGAAAGCTGGTGACCTTGAAGGTGGACGGCATGACGTGCGCCAACTGCGTGCGGCACGTGGGCGACGCGCTGCGGGGCGTTCCGGGCGTGCACCGAGCCGACGTGGACCTCAAGAAGGGCGAGGCGCGCGTGGACGCGGACCCCAACACGCCCGTGGATGCGCTCGTGAAAGCCGTGGCCGACACCGGGTACGAAGCCCGGCCCGCGTGACGAGATCATGGCCAACGCCGTTCTTCGGGAGACGGGAAAGGATAGCCAAGCCGAGCTCTCCCGCCGCGGCCTGCGCCTGGCCTACCTCACCGTGGGATGGAACGTCGTCGAGGGCGCCGTCGCGATCTTCGCCGCGCTTGCCGCCGGAAGCGTGGTCCTCCTCGGCTTTGGCGTGGACAGCTTCGTCGAGAGCGCCTCGGGCGCGGTGATCGTGTGGCGATTCCTCGCCCATCGGCGCGCGGCCGACCCCGAGACCGCCGAGCGCATCGAGCGGCGGGCGCAGAAGCTCGTGGCGATCTCGCTTCTGGCCCTTGCGGCCTACGTCGGGGTGGAGGCATCAACCGCGCTGTGGGAAGGCCGCGAACCGGAGCCGAGCTTCGTCGGGATCGCGCTTGCGGCCGTCTCGCTCGTCGTCATGGGCTACCTTGCCCGCGCCAAGCGCGCCCTGGGACGTTCCCTCCACAGCCGCGCCGTGGTCGCCGACGCGGCCCAGACGCAGGCGTGCTTCTACCTCTCGGCCATCGTGCTTGCGGGCGTCGGATTGAACGCCGCCTTCGGGTGGTGGTGGGCCGACCCGGTGGCCGCGCTCCTCATCACGGTTCCGCTTGCCAAGGAAGCGAAGGACGCGTGGCAGGGGAAGGACTGCTGCTGATCGGGGGCCGCAGCGCGCGAATGCGAAGGGCCTCTAGGCTTTCAGAAGGTGGGCTGCGAGCCGGTCTTTGGAGTCCTTCGCCGTGGCGACGGTCAAGGCCTCTTCGTACCCGGCCTCGGCAAGTCCGATCCACTGCGGCATTTGTTTCTCCGCGAATTCGGCGAAAAAGTACTCCCGCATGAGCCCCGTCCGGCCGCTCGCCTCCGCCAACGCGACGATCTCGGGGTCCGAGGGCATGACCACGGTGGCGTACATCGCCATGATGGTCTTCGCCGCGTCCTTGACGACGATGTCGCGCCTCGACGCGATTTGGCCAAGGGCGTGTTCCGCGAGGCCCGTTGGCCCCGCCTGCTTTGCGGTTTCTGGAGCCTCGCGACAAAGCACCTTGACGCTCTTTGCGATCGCGGCGCCAAGCGCACGCGAGACGAAAGGCTCCTCGAACCTCCTCTCGAGATCCTTCACGAGCATCTCACGCCAGGCGTCGATGGCATTCTCCCGCGCCTCCTCGGGATTCCTCGCGGATGGCTCTTGCTTGCGTCCGCCAAACAAGCCCATGTCAACGGCTCCTTCCGTGCCCCAGCGCCGCGTCGATCGCCTTGCGAAGGTCGTCGGGCGACAGGTCCTCGCCGGCCAGCCGGTACATCCATTGGCCCGCGGGATCGATCACGGCGAGGAACGGTCGGCTCGTGCCCTTCTGCGCGTAGGCCCACACCACCTGCTCTCGGTCCAATCCGGCGTACCACGTCGCTCCGTGATCGCGCATGAACGAGGCAAGCGTCTGCTCCGACTCTTTCAGATCGTGGTCGAGCGTCACGAACTCGACCCGGTCGCGCGGGTACGCTTCGTACACGTCGACGAGCATCGGCATGCTTTCGATGCACGGCGAGCACCATGTCGTCATGATGTCGATGACGACGACGCGGCCGCCCTGTTCGGAGAGCCGGAACGTTCCCTTCCCCAGCACGTCCTGCGTCGAGAAGTCGGCCGCGGCGCCGGCGAAGCCTTGGAGCGTCACGCGCGGGGCGATCTCGCGGGACGCCTCCACCTCCAGGCGGTACTCGCCGCGCGGCGGCGCGATGACCGAGTCCCGGATGAACCACGTGGCTTCGTTGCGGTCCAGGGGATTCCAGCCGTAGACGAGCTCGGGGCGGTCGTTGGGCCAGCGCACGTCGGATACGACCGTGCCGTCGGGGCCGATGATCCGAACGTTGAACGTCGTCTGCGTCGTGGCCGTGCCTTCCTTGCCGAGGCCCACCTCGACGAAGTTGTAGTCTTTCGAAAGCGTGAAACGGTCCGAGTAACGGAGCACCGTCTCGGCCGACAGGATGGGGGGCTCGAAGGTCCGGTGGAACACCTTGTCGGCGGTCGCGAGGGGTAGCTCGGCGACGGTCGGTTCGCGTTCGCTCGTGGCCTGCAGGTCCCCGGCAGGCGGAGGCGGCGCCAGCAACGCGAAGGCGCCAAGGCCCACCACCACGGCGACGAGACCGGCGACGACGATTCTCCTTGTCGCCATCGCTCAACGCCCGTCCAGCGCAGCGTCGATCGCCGCGCGCAGCTCCTCGATCGGAACCTCGCCCGCGTTGGCGTAGATCCAGTTTCCAGCGGGGTCGACGACGGCCCAACGGGGCCATCCGGTCTGGCCGCCCGCGTAGGCTTTGATCACGGTGCCGTCGTCCATGCCTGCGTACGAGGTCGCGCCGTGGGACTCCATGAAGTGGCGCAGGCCTTCCTTCGTATCTTTGACATCCGTGTCCACGCCCACCAGCTCAAAGCGCGCTCGGTCGTAGGACTCGTACATCGTCTGGAGTTTCGGGGCCATTCGCTGGCAGATCGAGCACCAGGTGGACATGAGCTCGACGAGCACGACCTTGCCCGCCTGCTCGGACAGCCGGAAGGTGCCCTTCCCGAGGACGTCGTCGATCGTGAAGTCGGCGGCCTTGCCGGCGACGCCTCGGACCGCAACGATGGCGGTCATCCCGCCCGAGACTTCAAGCTCGACCGCGTACGAGCCTTGGAGAGGCACGAGAACGGACGCCGCCGGCGAGGTGTCGCTCGTCACTCCCATCGATGGGAGGCCGTACCAGGGGAAGGGGCCGATGTCGTATTCCAGGTCCGCCACGACGTTCCCCTCTGGATCGAGGATGCGGACCTCGTAGGTCCACCCGGCGCCCATGAGGCCGTCGGCACCCAGCCGGATCTCGAGGAAGTTGTACTCGCGCTCGACCGTGAAGGAGGACTCGAACGAGTGCTTGCCGCCCGCGCCCGAGCCCTCAAACCGCTGATCGAACAGCAGGTCGTCGGCCGGCGGCAACGGTCGTCCGCCGATCGCGGGCGGATCCTCGCGCGTGTGGGAGACAGCGGCCTGCTCCAGCGGAACCGGAGGCGGGGTGGCGACGATCGCCGCGCCGACAACGAACAGGGCGACTGCGAGCGCTGCTGCGGGCTTGGCGCGAAACATCCTAGGCCTCCTCGACCCGGTTTCGAGGGAGCGAGTGGCTATTTAAGAATTCTGATCCCCCAGCTCCCGGCGGCTCCGCTGGAAGATGGGAAGTTGCCCGCCGGCGCCGCCGCCTGCGCGACGGCGCCGATGCGGGGCGTCAGGCGCTCGCGAGCGCGCCGTCGATGATGGCCCGCAGCTCGTCTGCGGTGATGTCGCTTCCGACGTGGCGGAAGATCCAGTTGCCGGCCGGGTCGATGATGGCGATCGTGGGGATCGCTCCGGTGCCGTAGCCCTTCGAGACGGTGCCGCCAAACCGCGGGCCGTCGTCGAAGCCGGCGTACCAGACGCCGCCGTACGTCTGCATGAAGTTGCGGAGGTCCTCCTCCGTCTCGTCCGTGTCCACGTCGACGCTCACGATCTCGAACTGGGACCGATCGTACGACTCGTAGACCTCGGCGAGCGTGGCCATGGCGCGCTTGCACGGGCCGCACCAGGTGGCCATGAGGTCGATGAGCACGACCTTGCCGCGGTGCTCCGAGAGCGTGAACGTTCCCTTGCCCAGGATGTCCTCGGTGGAGAAGTCGGCGCCGGGGCCCGCGATGCCGCTGGCCGAAACGATGGCCGTCAAGCCCGCGGAGAGCTCGACCTCGATCGCGTAGGTGCCGTGCGCGGGGGCCACGACCGAGGCGCTCGGCCACGTGCGGTCGTTGGGGAGCGAAACCCAGGGGAACAGGCCGCCGGACCAGTCGGTGTCGGCCACGAGCGTTCCCTCGGGGTCGTACACGCGAATCTTGTACACGTTCACGGCGGGCGCCCAGACGCCCTCGTCGCCCGTTCCGATTTCAAGGAAATTGTAGTCGCGGTCCACGGTGAAGCTGTCGGTGAACTTCGTGGTCCCCGCCAAGGCCGTCGGCGGCGCGGCAAACTTCGCCTTGAAGAGGAGGTCGTTGGCCGGATCCAGCGGACGCGCGGCCGTCGAGGTCTCCTCGCCCAGCGCTGCGGTCGACAACGGTTCTTCACCCGTTTCGCTCGCCGGCGGCGGCGACACCGCGACAAGCGCGGCGGCTCCAACCACGAAGGCGGCCACGACACCCACGATCAGTAGATTCCCGTTCATGCGTTGACCTCCCGATGCCCTATTGCTTTCCGAGCGCCCGGTTGATGAGATCCCGGAGCTCGTCTGCGTTCATCTTCATGCCAATCTCGTAATAGATGAGCACGCCGTTGGGATCGACGATCGCCATGGTCGGGATGAAGCCCGATCCGTACTCGGCGTTCACCGTGCCATCGTCCATCGTGGCGTACCACTGCGCCCAACCCTCCTTCTCGAAGAGGGTGCGCAGGTCGTCCTCGCTCTCGCGGGCGTCGACGTCGACGCTCACGATCTCGAACTCGTCGCGGCTGTACTCGCCGTACACCTCGTTGAAGACGTCCATGGCGGCCTTGCAGGGCCCGCACCAGGTCGCCATGAGGTCGATGATGACCACGCGCCCGCGCAGGTCCGACAGCGTGCCGGCCTCCTTGCCAAAGGCGTCGGCGATCGCGAATTCGAACGCGGGGACGCCCGCGATGCCCCACACCGTGAGCTTGAAGGCCGACGAGACGCCCTGAAGCTGCAGCTTGTACGCGCCCGGCTCCGGGTTGAGCGCAAAGCCGAGGATCGTGGGCTTCGCGTTCGTCGGGTCGCGCTTGTTGGGGATGAGGAGATCGCTGCCCGAATAGTGGATCACGGCGTCGCCCGAGGGCCCGATCACCTTCACGTCGGCGTTGTTGAGCAGGCCGGCGCCGCCGGGCCCAAGGACCTCCACGCGAAGGATGCCGTATTCCTTGTCAACCTTGAAATTGTACACGAGGTCCAGCGGCACGGCCACCGGCGCAAGCGCGGCGGGAAGCTCCAAGAGCACGTCCTCGACGGGCGTCAGAAGCTTCGATTCCGCAACCGGCGGCTCCGCCGGCGACGTTTGCGATTGCGGGTTCACGGGCTCCTCGCTTGCCGCCGGCGGCTGCAGCGCGACGAGCGCGGCGGCCGAGGTGGCGACGAGGACGGCGGCGATTCCGATGGCGACGGTTCGTTTCAGCATGTTTACGGCCTCCGGAGGACAAGGGCAGCGGCGCCCAGGAGCGAAAGGGCGAGCAGGGGCTCAAGCCCGGGGACGGCGGCGGCCGAGGACGCGCCGACGGTGAAGCGGTAGGCGTCGTTCTCGGGGTACTCGTGCCGCTTGCCGGTGGCGTCCCGCACGAACAGGTGGAGCTCCATGTCCCAGCCGTTCTCGAGCTTGGGGACTTCCGCGTTGCCCGCGGTCGTTCCGACAAGCGTCGTTCCCTGGAGCGTCATGGGGACCTTGGCAAAGCACGTGTACGGCGGCGGGTCGGCGCGGCAGACGGTGAAGTACGATTCCGTGACAAGGCCAGCGTCGTTCACGTCGGCGCGGAACTCGAGGTCGTCGCCGGGCTGCACGGCGGGCTTGGCAAGGCGCAGGTTCGTGACGACAAGCGCGGAGACGGCCGAGCTGGCGGTCGCAACCGGCGATCCGGCGATCGCGTGGTCGATGATCGCCTTGAGCTCCTCTGCGGTGATGCCGCTTCCGATGTGGCGGTAGACGAGCAGGCCCTGCGCGTTGACGACGGCCATCGTCGGGATGTAGCCCGATCCGTAGTTTGCATCCACCGTACCGTCGTCCATGCCGGCGTACCAGGCCCAGCCATTGCTCTCGAACAGCGAGCGAATGTCCGCATCGCTCTCGGCGGGGTCGACGTCGACGCTCACGATCTCCAGCTGCTCGCGCGCGTACTGCGGGTAGATCTCGGCGAACGTCTTCATGAGCGCCTTGCAGGGGCCGCACCACGTGGCGAAGAGGTCCACGATGACGGCCTTGCCGCGAAGCTCGGAAAGTTGGATCGTGCCCTTGCCGAGGGCGTCGGCAAGCGTGAAGTCGGGCGCGGCTCCGCGAAGGCCCAAGATGCTGAGCGTGATGGGCGTCGAGACGCCGCTTACCTCGACCGTGTACTCTCCCGGCGCGAACTTCCACAGGGAAGCGATCGTAAAGGGACGCGCCTCGTAGGGGCCCGTGACGGGGTTGGCTGGGATCGACGGGTAGCCGAAGCGGGCTTGCCGGCTGTAGTCGACGACGACGCTTCCGCTCGGGTCCTTGATCTTGATCGAGGGCAACGCGGTCGCATACGCGCCCTGGAGGTCGCCTGCGATGTCCACTTGGACCATGTTGTAGCCCTTGGCCGCGTCCACGGTGAACACGGTCTTGGCCAGGGGCTGGATGGAAAGCGGGTTGAAGACGAAGCTTTGCGCAAGAAGCACGTCGCGGATCGGCGAAAGGTCGACCGGACGTTGCGCCGGGGGCGTGGTCGTCGATGCCGGCTCCACAGGCGCGTCGCCCCCGCTCCCGTTGAGCGCAAAGAGCGCCACGCCGGATCCGGCCACGACCGCTGCCGCAATGGCCAATGCTGCCAGCTTCCCGAATGCCAAGTCCTCAAGCCTCCTGAGGCCGGCAACGAGTCCTGTTCTAACTATATAGGTTTTGTGAGCCTGTTCTTCCAGATTGTAGCTCTTCGTTGGACGCCCCGGCGCGGACTGGGTTCCGGACAGGAATGTACATAAGTGCGTCTTTTTCGAATGTTGACATGTACGGAAATGTTCGCGAGTCGGATCGCGGAATTTATGGTGGGGTCCGGATGTTAAGCGGCCGGCTCTTCGGGCTGTTTGAAAATGTCCGAAGGTCGGAGGTATGTCAACATGACGGAGACGCAAAGCTGGAAGAAGTACGTGGCCGAGATGCTCGGGACGTTCACCCTGGTGTTCCTCGGCTGCGCCGCGATCTTGAGCGGCGCGGGCTACGTCGGCATCGCCCTCGCCTTCGGGCTGGCGTTGACGATCGGCATCGTGGCTTTTGGCCCCCTCTCGGGCGGCCACTTCAACCCCGCCGTGACGATCGCGATGTGGTTGAACAAGAAGACTTCGACGCAAGACGTCGTGCCCTACGTCGTCTGCCAGATCATCGGCGCAACGATCGCCGCGGGCGTTCTGTACGCGATGTGGGCCGTCGGCGGAACGGCGAGCACCACCGCCATGACGGCAATCGGCGGCACGGCGACCAACTGGACCGGCATCACGGCCACGGGCGCGCTCCTTGGTGAGATCTTCCTCACGGCGCTCTTCGTGGTCGCCATCTTCGCGGCCGTCTCGCGCCCCAACCTGCAGGCCTACGCCCCGCTCGTGATCGGCCTCGCCTTGGCCGGCATCCACTTTGCCGCCATGGGCCTCACGGGGGCAAGCGTGAACCCCGCTCGCAGCCTCGGGCCGGCGCTGTTCAACGCGAACAACGTCCTCACGGCCGAGTTCGCCATGGCGTACGTGGTGGGCCCCGTTGTCGGCGGCCTCCTGGGGGCCTTCGTGTGGCGCTTTGCCTCCGAAGAGCAGCCCACCGCCTGGGTCGCGCCCAAGCGCGCCATGGAAGTCCGAGCGTAGATTCGTCGAACGACCTGCGCGGTGGCCACGCGGCCACCGCGCATCCTTTTCTTTTCGCCTCTACAGGAAATCCGCCAACGTCGTCGTCTTGACCTTGTCGTTTGTGAACAGCGACTTCATCGCCTCCTCGACGAGATCGATGCGCTGCTTCGTGTACTGCTTCACGCCGTAGCGCTCGGCGATGCGCTTGGAGACCTCGAGGTACTTCTTGACGGAGGCCTCGTAGACGGTCATCGTGAGGTTGTTCTTGCACTTGAGGCAGACCCCCTTGAGCGGGATGCGCCGGAACTTCGCGTTGCACTTCGTGCACCGGACGCGCTGACGCGAGAACGCCTTGAGGTTGCCAACGAGATCGGGCAGCAGGTGGTACTCGATGACGCGCGCGCCCACGTCGGCGACGTCCACGGCGCGGATCTTGGCGCCAAGCGACAGCTGCGCGTCCACCTTGTCGGTCATCTTGCCCAGCGACTTGTACGCCGACACGGTGGGGCCCTCGCCCAGATCCGAGGTCTCGTGCGTGTAGCCGAATCCCTCGTACTGCCGCTCGGTCCCAAGGCGCGACTCGACCGTGTCCATGGCCTTGCGAACCTCTTTGGGGTCCGCGTGACGCATGGTCGCCTCGTAGAAGGCCGCCGGGTAGCGCGTGCCCACGTCGAGGTTGTGCGCCTCCTTGTCGATCTCGGAGGGATCGATCCGCGTCGTGAGCACAAGCGGCGCGTCCATGAGCCCGCCCCGCTTCTCCGGCAGGTACACGCGGCTGAAGTTGAGGAGGCCGTCGAGGAGGAGCATGACGCAGTCCTCGTCGCCGTCGCAGTTGCGGCGCTTGGCCGCGTGGTAGAACGGGTGCGCGAGCATCGCCTGGCCCGACGTGTAGCCGATGAGCCGACAGGCGACCGCGCCGGAGGTGTGGGGCGCAAGCCCCGCCAAGAGGTGCCCGACGAGGTCGTGGGGCGTCTGCGCCCGGTAGAACGCCGGCAGGCCGTAGAAGCGCTCGAGGAGCTCGTCGAGAAACTGCGCCGCGCGCAGCAGGTACTCCCCGCAATCGCGGCTCACAATGAGGTCCTGCACGCGAAGCTCGAGGATCTGCTCCTCGTTCGACAAAGGCTCGCCGCCGACGTCGTGCGTGTAGCCAAGCTCGCGGAGGCGCTCGACCGGCGTGCCGATCTCGCGGGGACGGAAATGCGTGAGCGGCACGTCCGTCATATCGTAGCGGATCGTGCCGTCCTTGAACGTGTAGACCTCGTGCTTGGCGCGGAGGATACCCTTCTCCAAGGGCTCGGGGGTCTTCGTCGGGCTCACGAGCCCCACCACGCCCTTGATCGTCTCCGGGAGCCGGGCGAGGTCGAGTCGACGCTGGGCCGCTTCGATGCGGGCTGCGAGGTTCACCCAGGCCTTCTCCGGACGCCCCCGCTCGGGCTGCGTGTGCCCGCCGCATTCGCAAAGGTTCGTGAAGTCTCGCTTCCCGCAGGAGGGGCACCGGCGCATTCCGATCTCGACCTCGAAGCCCGCGCGCTCGGTGCCGTCGCGGCTCTTCTGGTGGGCCTTCGCCGCGTCGCGCACGAGCCGCTGGAGCCCGCCTTCGTTGCCGATGGGGAACAGCGAGTGCACAGGCGGGCTCATCTTGCGCTCGGCGGCCTTCTCCGGGCGACCCATGCGCGCGCCCACGCGAAACGGCGAGCGGGCGCGAACCTCGACCCCGGCGAGGTGCGACGCGAGCGCGAGCGCATGGTTGGGGCCAAGGTAGCCGTCCCACGAGCGGCGCCTCGGGATGGGGGTATCCGGCGCCGCGGCCATGGGCGCGACCGGATCGAGGCCAAGCCCGAGCAGGAGCGCAGGCGCGGTCCGGTCCGGGTCGAGGAGCAGACGATCCCCGCGCTGGTGGTGGAGCGCCAGAAGCTCCACGAGGAGCTCCTTCATGGTGGGATCGGCGGGAAGCGAAAGCGTGACGACGTCCTCGTGCGAGACCCATCGGCCGTCCGCCTCCACCCACGCGGAGAGCTTCCGCACGTCGTCGGCGCGAACGTCGTGCCAGCACAGGAGCCAGTCGGGATGCAGAGGAAGTCCAAGCTCTCCCGCGAGGCGGAGGGCCTCTTCGATGGACGCGGGTCGGGCGGGCGCGCCCGGCTGCCCGCGCTCCGAGGCTTTGGCCGCCTCCAACGCCCACCATTCGTGCACGTACGGGCTCTGCGGCATGGGCTTGTTGTTCTCGGCGAACTCGCCGTAGGGGACGAGGATGTCGCCAAGATCGACGATACGGCGAACGCGCGCGCGAAGCCGCCGCGCATCCGCCGTGTTGGAAACGTAGGCAAGGTCGCCATTGTCGAGCACGACGGTCGGGCCTTGGATGCCGTCGCACGGCGTGACGACGGTCGCCTTGCCGGGGCGCTCGATCTTCATCTGCGTGCCAAGCGCGAGGAAATCGTCGCAGAGCACCATGGTCGCTGGGTGGATCGCCGTGGAGGCGATGCCACCCGTGCGCGCCCGGCCGTACCGGAGGCGGAAGCCTCCCTTGCGCGACGGGTGCGCGAGGATGGGTCGACCCGCCGTGATCTCCGACACGAACTTCCAGTCCGCCTGGATGATCGTGCGGCCCTGCGCGTCGGTCATCTGGCCTTGGGCGTCGGCGCCCTTGTCCTTGTTGGCAAACGAGTCGATGAATTCCCAGCCGTCCATCCGCAGGTTCTTGACGTGCTTTTGGATCTTGCTCGCCTTGAGGATCATGCCGTCGGAGAGGACAAGCGCCATGCCGCCGCGGATCTTGTTCGTCTGGAAGCGCGGCAGGTTGCGGTAGCCGGAGACCTCTTCCTCCTCCGTTCCTTCGCCGTCGATGCACACCGGGCAGCCCTTGACGATGAGCTCGACCTGCTGCGGCGTGGGATTGCTCTGCAGGTGCATGACCGTCTTGTACGCCGCCACCTCCTCCTTGTAGCGCTCGATCTCCTGCGCCGTGGGGACGTAGCGGCCAAGGCCGAGCTCGCGGCGGACGACGTCGGCGATGAGAAGCGAGAGCGCCTGCGCCGTGCCGCCGGCCGCGCGGATGGGCCCCGCGTAGGAGACGGCCACGCAATCGGTGCCGTCGTCGTTTCGGAGGATGCGCACTCCCGCCACGCCCTCAAGCGGCGCGACGAGGACGCCCTCGGTGAGGATCGCAAGGCCGGTTCGGACCGCCTGGTCGACCGCCTTCTCCTTGTTCTGCGTCGCGGCGAAGGTCGAGGCGGCCACGTCCTTTGCGACGATGAGGGAGAGCTCCTCGCGGTTCTTGCCGGCGGCGGCAAGCTCTCGGACCTGGGCTGCCACGCCGGGCGGGCCCACGAGCTCCTCGACGCGCTGGGCCAGGTCCTCTGCCATGGGGATCTCAGGCTCCAGCGCGGGGTCGAGGCCCCTGGCCCGCGCCTTGCGGGCCACGTCGTACGAGCGGTCGAGCTCGCGCTTGAGGGCGTCGAAGTAGGCCCGCATGGCCGCGGACATCGCGACGCTCGAAGCGGACGCGAGGGCGACCTCGGGGACCTCGAAGTCCTTCTCGACCTCCGCCTCGTCGCGCTCGGCGATGTCCTCGGCGGGGTCCTCGACGCGCGCTCCCATCCCGAAAAGACCCCTGTGCCGGACCCGATGCCCGCGGGGACCCAAAGCGGTTTCGGAACGGCTTCCACTCCGCAAGGTTGAAATCGCATCCTCGAAATCTTGCGCGCGGAGGACGACCGTGACCGACGCCGTCGCCGTGGTGCTCCGCTTCGCGCACATTCTTCTGGGCGTGATGTGGCTGGGCGCCATCCTGTTTGCCAATTTCGTGCTGTTCCCCCGTCTGGAGAAGATGCAGCCGCCGTCCCGCCGCGACTTTTTCCTGACCTACACCCTGCCGATCTACAAGTACGGCGAGATGGCGGCCGCGGGCACGATCGTCTTTGGCGTGCTGCTGTACAGCTACATGTTCGGGATCGGAGCCTGGGTGCGCGGCTCGACGCACTCGTACCTCTTCGTCGCCGCGCTCGTCCTTGCGCTTGTGGTCTGGCTCCTGGGCCTCGTGGTCTTCTTCCCGAAGATGAAGCGGGCCCGGGCGCTCCTCGAGGCGCAAACCGCGCCGGGCCCCCCGCCGCCGGAGTTCCAAAGGATCATGGCGTCGCTTCCACCCATCAGCATGCTCGGAATGATCCTGCTGCTGACGGCCTTTGGCATCATGATCGTGGCCGTGACCGGCTTCTACTGATCGAAGTTCAGCAGCTGCGCCTTGCCCGTCTGCAGGTCGACGACCGGCACGCGCGCGGGCTCGGGCTGGAGGCCCAGCATCTTCTGCCGGTTCGTCTGGCCCTGCCAGCAGCTCGACGAGACGAGCGTGATGCCGCGATACGATCCGATGCCCGCTCGATGGACGTGGCCGGTCACGAAGATGTCCGGGATGGGATCGATCACGAGATGGTCCCGGTGCTCGGGCGCGATGGGCGTGTCGTGCGCATACATGGGGCAAAGGTGGCGTCGCCGGAGCATCTCCGCCATGACCGTCAACGGCTGGCTTGCCGACAAGCCCTTCACCGTCGTCACGTAGTCGTCGATTCCCTTTCCGTTGTACGCGAGGATGGAGACGCCCTCGATCGACAGGAACGACGGGTTGCCGACGAAGACGACGTTCGAGGGGAACGTCTTGCGAAGCGTCTCGCCCAAGGCGGGCTGCGGCTCGGCCGGACGCACCGCGTCGTGCGCGCCCGGGAGGACGAAGATCTTCACGCGCGAGGGCAGACGCGCGAGCTGCTCGCCGGCGAATCGGTACTGCTCGAAGACGTCGGGGATCGCAAGGTCACCCTCCTGACCAGGGTAGATGCCGATCCCGTCGCAGACGTCGCCGTTCACGACGAGGTACCGGACGCGGGCCGCAAGCGCCTGCTGCTGCGCGTCGCCGAGCGTCCCGTTCATCCACGCCACGAAGCGATCCCAGCGGTCCGCGAGGAAGGCGCGGCTCCCGAAATGAAAATCGCCGACGAAGGCGACCGAAGCCGGGCGCTGCGCGCGCGGCGACTCGTGCGTGACGGGAACGTCCGGGCGGACGAGGTCCTGCAGGATGAGGAGGTCGCCCTTGCTGCGGGGATCGTTCGAGGGCTTGGCCGTCTTGGCCACGACGCCGATCACCTCGTCCTGGGCCACGGTCTCGGCCAGTTCCAGGAGATCGGGGTCGCTCGCGGGGGCGAGCACGAACACGACGCCCGTGTCGTCCTCGACCTCGAGGATGCGGTGACCGTTCTTGCTCGTGCGGACCTCGTTCACGATGCCGATCACGCGGACCGAGTCGCCGCCGCCCCGCGGGACGCGGTCGATGGGCATGGCGCCCACCATCTCGCGCCGCTGGCGGAGGATGCGACGAAGCGTCTTGTACCGGTCGTTGAAGAGCTTCGTGAAGTCGCTGATCTCGCCCGTGCACGTGCTCGCGCCCGTCACGTCCCGAAGGATCTCGAAGCGGTGGTCGACGGGAATGGACGCAGGCGGCAAGGGGATGCCGGGCCCCGCCACGGGCGAGGGCGCCGCGATCGGGGACACGGAGGGAGCGGGGACCGCGCCGAGCGAGAGCGCCGTGGCCGCGACCAGGCGGCTGGGCCCCTGGGCAAGCGAGGGATCCAGAAGCGGGCGCGCCAGGAGATCCGCGCCGCGCGCCGCGGGGGTCCCGGCGTTAGCGTCGGCGCGCCCCGCGGCGCTTCGGGGCTGCACGCGGTCGACGGAAAGCGGCGCGGGATAGCGCGGAATCGTGAGGAGAAGCGACGACGTAGTAGGCTCGGCCTTGGGCACGGGAGACGACGGGCTCCGGGGGACGTCGGACGTCGGTCCCGCGGTCGGGCCGGCTCCCGCGCCGCCGCCGGGCCCGTGGCTCGGGCCGACGGCCGTGCCGGCGATCACGCCGGGGCTCGGGACGGCACCCCGACCGCCCGCGACGCTTTCGGTCGCCCGTTCCAGGACGTCGAGCGTCACGAGAAAGTGGCCGTTTTGCGAGAGCGCCCCACGCAGGAGCTCAAGCGGTCGCGCGGACGCGGCAAGGTATCGCGCCGCTTCGGGATGGAGCAGCGCGCCGCGCTCTTCGAGGAGGGCATACACCGAGGCAGGAATCGCCCGCGGCGCCGTCCCGACGGGAGCATCGGCGCTTGCGACGGCTCCCGCGCTTGCCCCCTCGTTCACCGCATCCGTCCCCAGTGGCCGTCGCGATGGCGCGGACGCGGCATGAACGTTTCAAAAGCGAAGGCTGTTTCAGCAATTTCCAGTGGAACTTGCGCTGCGATTGGAATTCTCGCCAAAATATTTTGTTTCTTTTTATGAAAACGCCCATACGGAACCTTTATCGATTTGCCCGCTCTCCAATGTTTCCGCTGTTTCCCATGTATCGATGAGCGCTTCGCGCGCTCATCCTCGCACGGTGGGAACCTGGGGTGGAGGCGGGCGGCAACTTCGTTGCCTTGCTAGCGAACGCTCCGTGGTTTCTCGCCAGGGAAGGTCCGGAAGGGATCGGTCGGGTCGAGGACCATCGCCCATGGCGTAGTGTCCACCAGATCGCAGTCGAACCAAAGGCAGCAGGGGAGGAGTCCAGGATGCTTCGTCACGGCCTTTTCGAGGCCTTGCTACGTACCGAGCCCATCTTCCGGAACAAGGAGGTCCTTCGGCCGACCTACACGCCCGAGGACCTGCCGCACCGGTCCGACCAGATCAACCAGCTCGCCTCGACGCTTGTCCCGGCGCTGCGCGGCGAGACCCCAAGCAACGTGTTCATCTACGGCAAGACGGGCACGGGCAAGACGGCCGTCGCAAAGTACGTCGGCAAGGAGCTCATCGAGGCCGGCAAGGCAAACGGCGCCCGCGTGAACTTCATCTACATCAACTGCGAGGTCGTCGACACCCAGTACCGCGTTCTCACGCAGATCGCAAACGCCCTCACGGACAACTGGAACGAGCGCATCCCGTTCACCGGCTGGCCCACGGACGAGGTCTACGCCAAGCTCCGCGAGAAGATCGACGCCTCGGGCGGAGCCACGATCATCATCCTCGACGAGATCGACAAGCTCGTCTTCAAGGCCGGCGACGACGTCCTCTACAACCTCACCCGCATCAACGCCGATCTGTCCAAGGCGCGCGTGAGCCTCATCGGCATCTCGAACGACCTCAAGTTCACGGAGTTCCTGGACGCGCGCGTGACGTCGTCGCTGGGCGAGGAGGAGATCATCTTCCCCCCGTACGACGCGGCCCAGCTCCAGGACATCCTCAAGCAGCGCGCGGGCGTCGCCTTCAAGGAGGGCATGCTCGAGAACGCCGTGATCCCGCTGTGCGCGGCGCTTGCGGCGCAGGAGCACGGCGACGCCAGGCGGGCGCTCGATCTCCTGCGCGTCTCGGGCGAGATCGCCGAGCGCGAGAGCGCGCGCCGCGTGAGCGAGCAGCACGTCCGCCGCGCGCAGAACAAGATCGAGATCGACCGCGTGACCGAGGTCGTGCGCACCCTTCCCATGCAAAGCAAGCTCGTGCTCCTGTCCGTCATCCTGGGCGAGGAGCACACGCAGCGCAAGGGGCTTACGACCGGCGAGTCGTACGACACCTACCGCGAGCTTTGCAAGGCGACGGGTTCCGACGTGCTCACCCAACGGCGCGTGACGGACCTCCTCTCCGAGCTTGACATCATGGGGATCCTCACTGCGCGCGTGATCTCGAAGGGTCGCTACGGGCGGACGAAGGAGATCCAGCTCTCCGTTCCCGCGGGCGAGACGCGCGCGGTCCTCTGCGAGGAGCCGCAGCTTGAGCTTGCTTGCAACGCGCGGCTGCCGCAGCAGAAGCTTTCCGCGGTCCTCTGACCGCAGACGACGACGGCGCTTTTGCGCGCGCGAGGCCGGCCGGCTGCAACCCGGATCGTCAACGGCCCGGTGGACGGTCTTCCGAGTCGAACTCGGGCGGCGGCTCGCGAGGTTCGCGGGGCCAGAATCGCCGCCAGAACGGCTCGGGCGGTTCGCCGGCCTCGGACGGAGGACTGCCGATCCCCGGGCCGTGGTCCACGTGCGTGCGTTCGAGCGCCTCGTCGCCGTCCTTTGCCGCGGGTCGCTCTCCCTCGCGCCGCTGCCGGATGCGGTTCATGGCCATGTCAAAGCCCACGGGCACGGCGACGAGAAGACCCAACGAGACGCCCAGCATGACCCACAGGTCGCCCGGCGCGTACGCGTTGCCCACCGCGACCGCGTTCACGCACGCCGGATCGCCAAGCTGCCCGGGGCAGCGGTAGTTGGGCGACCCGCTGAGCGCAAGCTTGATGAGTCCAAACCACGGAACCTCGCCCACGGCCTTGCCCTCGATCCACGCGAGCCGGATCGGTTGGCAGGAGGGCGTGATGCACGATGGCATCTGGTCCGGAGGCCGGTTTGTCACCGGATTGTCGCCCTTGGTGATGTAGCCGGACCAGCACGGCTTGTAGGGGGCCGACGGGCTGCCAAGGCCGATCTCCGGGATGACGACGCCCTGCAGGCCCGTCGTGCTGAACTGCTGTCCACGCCACTTCCACGCATAGCGCGCGTTGGCCACGTGCGAGTCGCGGCAGCTGAAACCGACCGGTGGATTGTCGGCGACGTCGTCCGGCACGTCGGCCCCCGTGACCTCGATGTACGCGACGGCCCGGTGGATGATCGGCGTGGCGAACCGGCCGCTTCGCGCGTTGTCCCTGTAATAGATGAGCACGTCGCCGGCCAGCCCGTAGCGGACGTCCCGACCGTCCGCCAGCGTTTCCACCTCGGAATTCGAGGACACCCGCTTGACGAAAACCATGTCGCCCGGATCGATCGTCCCGAACTTGCCGAACCCCGCGCACGCGGAGCCGCGCGTCTCCCCGCAAGGCGGGTGCATCATGCTGCCCGACTCGACGACGACCATGGGGGGCCAGACGCCGGTGTAGGCGAACAGGATCAGCAGAACCCCGCCCACGACGGCGACGGCGATGGCCACGTCCTTCACGCCGGCGCCCACCATCAGGGCGGCTACGGGCACGATGATATATAAGCTGCGAGGAATGTCCGCGCGTGCGCCCTCGCGCTGTTCTCGTCACCATGCGTTCGCAAACGGACGAAATCGAAGCGCTCGTCGCCTCGCTGGGCTACGACGTGGCGTCGATCGTCCGGCAACGGCGCGACCGTCCCGACCCTGCGACGTACATTGGCTCCGGAAAGCTCGACGAAGTCGCCGGGGTCGCGCGCGAGGCGGAATCCGATCTCGTCGTGTTCGACGCGGACCTCCGCGCCGGGCAAGTCGCCACGATCGAGCGGGCGCTCGGAGCCGTGTCCGTCGCCGGCGAGCGGCGACGGGACGAGCCCGACGGGGGCCGCGGCGGCGACCGAACGCCGCGCAGCGCAGCCGACGCCCGAGGCGCAGCACCGCACCCCGAAGACTCCCGAGCGGCAGCACCGCGCACCGCGGCGGACTCCGGGGCCGCAGCACGGCGCACTGCGACCGGCTCCGGAGCCGCGGCACCTCTCCGCGGGGCGGCCCGCCGCCGCGCCGCGCGGCAGGAGGCCCCGCCCGTGCGCGTCTTCGACCGCGTCCGCCTCATCCTCGAGATCTTCGCCCGGCGCGCCACGACCCAAGAGGGGCGGCTCCAGGTCGAGCTCGCCCGGCTGCGGTACGAGATGCCGCTTGTCCGCGAGTACATCGCGCGGTCCAAGAAAGGCGAGCACCCCGGCTTCCTGGGCGGTGGCGAATACGGTGTGGACCAGTACTACGACCAGATCCGCCGTCGCAAGACGAGGATCGAGCGCGAGCTCGTCCGGCTGGCCGGCGAGCGCGAGGGCCGACGCCGGGCGCGGCGCAAGGGGGGCTTCCGGCTCGTCGCCCTGGCAGGCTACACGAACGCGGGCAAGAGCTCGCTGCTCTCCGCCCTCACGAGCCGCGAGGTGCTCGTCGAGAACCGGCTCTTCTCCACGCTTGAGACGCGAACGGCGCGCGTGCGCGGAAGCAAGCGCGACGAGGAGCCCCGCGTCTTATTGACGGACACGGTGGGTTTCATCGAGGATTTGCCGCCGTTTCTCGTGGAGGCCTTCCACGCAACGCTCGAGGAGATCGCGCTTGCCGACGAGACCTGGCTCGTCCTCGACGCGTCGGACCCTCCCGCCGAGATCGAGCGGAAGATGCGGACGAGCCTCGCGATTCTTCGCCGGTCCAAGGAGCGCGCGCCCATCCGCGTCGTCTTGACGAAGGCCGACCTTCTATCGCCAATCCAAAGTCGGGAGATCCAACCGCTCGTCGACGCCGTCGCCTCGCGGTTGGACGCGCGCGAGCTCCTCGGCGTTCACCTTGTTTCGGCTCGGACGCGCGACGGCCTGGACGAGCTTATAGGCGCGGCTGCGTAAGAAGCGGCTGGAAGTTTCCGATACTTTCCGCCCACCCCTCCGCTTCGGCTGAAGGGAGTGGAGAGCGATCTTGGGCCGCCCGTTGTGTCCACGTTGCGATGAATGATCATCGTACTGCAGTTTGAAGACTATCTGTTCACGCCGACGCGTTGGGGAGTTCGATTATGTGGACGCGATTATGAAAGTTTGATGTACGTGAAGTCGCTAAACGCACGGGCTCTCGATCGATTTCACGTTTTCACACGTCACCGATCGATCCGTCCTTCCACTCGAAGCCAAGGGGGGTCCCTAGCCGGTCATGCGGGTTGCGCTTCTCTCCGACATCCATTCGAATCTCGCAGCTTTGCAAGCCGTCCTCGCGGCGATCGACCGTGATCGCTTGCGCCCGGATGTCGTACTCTCGCTTGGCGACACCGTGGGTTACAACGCGCAGCCCAACGAATGTCTCGCTCTTCTCTTCTCACGCGGCGTCCGATGCATCCTTGGCAACCACGACTGGGCCGCCACGGGCGGGACCCCAAAAGGGTTTAACCAGAGCGCCGTCGCCGGCGTGGACCACACGCGAAAGCTTCTCACGCCCGAGAACCGCAAACGGATCGCCGAGTTTCCGGCGACGCTCCGCTTCCAGGTCGGATTGGGCGAGCTTGCCGTCTACCACGGATCGCCGCGCGATCCGCTCATGGAGTACGTGTTCCCCGATGCGGGCATCGACGAGTTCTCCGCGCTTGCGAAGTCCGCAGGCGAGCCCACGTTCGTCGCGCTTGGCCACACGCACATCCCGATGCGCCGCAAGGCGGACGACACGTGGTTCCTCAATCCCGGAAGCGTGGGGCAGCCGCGCGACGGGGACCCGCGGGCGAGCTTTGGCCTTCTGGACGGCGAGACGGCCGAGTTCACGATCGTCCGCGTGCCCTACGACGTCGACGCGACCGAGGCCGCCAACCGCGCGGCCGGGCTGCCCGAGGCGATCTCGCGCCGGCTCCGCAAGGGGCTATGACGGGGGCGTCGGCCCGCCTCCGCGCTCGCGCGAAAGCGACCGCGCCAGGAACGCGCGCGTGCGCTCGTGCTGCGGATTCTCGAGCACCTCGCGCGCCGGGCCCTCCTCCACGATGCGACCCGCGTCCATGAAGGCCGCGCGGTTGGCCACCTCCTTGGCAAAGGCCATTTCGTGCGTGACGATGATCATGGTCATGCCTTCGTCGGCGAGGGTGAGCAGGACGCGCAGGACCTCCCCCGTGAGCTCGGGGTCAAGCGCGCTCGTGGGCTCGTCGAAGAAGATGGCCTTCGGCCGCATCGCAAGCGCCCGGGCGATGGCGACGCGCTGCTGCTGGCCGCCGGAGAGCTCGCCCGGGTAGGCGCCGGCCTTGTCGGAGAGCCCGACCTTCGAGAGCGTCTCGGTCGCGCGCGCCTTGGCCTTGTCGCGCGGGAGCCCGAGCACCCGCAGGAGGGGAAGCGTGACGTTCTCCCGGGCGCGCAGGTGGGGGAAGAGGTTGAACGCCTGGAACACGATGACGAAGCGCTCGCGCACGAGACGCAGGTCGGCCGCTTTGGACCGCACGTCGACGCCGTCGAGTCGCACCGTGCCCTCGTCGGGCTCCACAAGGCGCGTGAGGCAGCGGAGGAGCGTGCTCTTCCCGCATCCGGAGGGCCCGACGATCGCGAGGACCTCGCCCTCGCGCACGTCGAGGTCGACGCCTTGGAGCACGCGCGTCGGGCCGAATCGCTTGACGAGGCCCCGCACGTGGATCAGCGGCTCGACGTTCACGCGCGCGAACCCCCCACGCCAAGGCCCGGGATCGCCACGCGCACCTCGAGCCTGCGAAGGACGAGGGCAAGCGTGTAGGTGAGGACGAGGTAGATCGCCGCGACGCCAAGCCAGGTTTCGAGCACGAGGAACGTGCGCGCGGAGAAGATGCGGCCGACCTGCGTGAGCTCGACCACCCCGATCACGCTCACGAGCGAGGTGTCCTTGAGGAGGATCACGATCTCGTTTCCCAGCGCCGGAAGCGAGGTGCGGAAGGCCTGAGGCAGGACGACGTGCCGCATCGCCTGCGGGTGCGTGAAGCCCAACGAGAGGGCCGCCTCCATCTGCCCCGTCTGCACGCCCTGGATGCCTGCGCGAATGGCCTCGGCCTGGTACGCGGCGGTGTTGGCAAGGAGCGCCACGGCGCCGGCCCAGAAGATCGGCAGCCGGATGCCCACGACGGGCAGCACGAGCCACAC
>DATLFM010000018.1 GCA_035541015.1 Candidatus Thermoplasmatota archaeon | reverse complement strand
GCTCCTCGGCCGCGCTCTCGGTGGCGACGGTCGCCTGCCTGTCGGCGCTCTCGGGCAAGATCGAGGAGGCGGAGATCGCGCGGCGGGCGTTCGAGACGGAGCTTGCCGCGCAGGACGGCCGCGCGAGCCCGACGGACACGAGCATCGCCACGCACGGCGGCGGCATCCTCCTCGACACGTCGGAAGGCGCGGGTCACCTGTGGAGCTTCTCGCGCAACGACCGGACCTGGCACGTGCACGACCAGCCGGTCGCGCCCCTGTCGCTTGTTATCGGCAACGTGGGCCGGCGGGCGCCCACCGGCGAGATGGTCGCCAAGGCGGCCACGTTCGTGCAGCGCTCGTCCTTCGGCCGCGACGTCGTGCGCGAGATCGGCCAGGTCGCGCGACGCGGCCGCACGGCGCTCTCGCAGGGCGACCTTCCCGCCCTGGGCGAGTGCATGAACCGTGCGCACGATCTCCTGACGATCCTTGGGGTCTCGACGCCGCAGCTCGACGCCCTCGTGCAAGCGTGCCGCAAGCGAAGCTTCGGCGCCAAGCTCACGGGCGCCGGCGGGGGCGGCTGCATGGTCGCCCTCACGGACGCGCCGCGCGAGGTCGCGCGCATCGTGGAGGAGCGCGGCGCGCTGGCCTACGTCTTGTCGGTGCCCGAGCCGGGGGTCCGGATCCAATGATCCTCGTCAAGCTCGGCGGAGGGCTCATCGCGCCCAAGGGCGCGCGCCAGGTGGCCGACACGGCCGTGATCCACGCGCTCGGGCGCGAGCTTGCCAAGGCGACCGAGCCGCTCGTCGTTATCCACGGCGCCGGCTCCTTCGGCCACACGCTTGCCAAGAAGCACGGGATCCACCAAGGGCTCGTGGACCGCTCCCAGCTCGGCCCCCTCTCGGAGATCCATCTCGACATGCGCCTCCTCAACGTGCAGGTGCTCGAGTCCTTGGGCGCAAGCGGCCTCCACCCCGTCGCGATCCCGCCGTACCCCGTGGCCGCCAACCGCGACGGAAAGCTCGCGTTCCTGGACGTTTCCCCCTTCGGCCACGCGCTCGACCTCGGCCTCACGCCGGTCACGCACGGCGATCTCGTGCACGACGAGTTGCGCGGCGTTTCCGTCCTCTCGGGGGATGACATCGCGTGGTGGCTTGCGCGCGAGACGAAGCCCTCGCGCGTCGTCTTCGTGACCGACGTCGACGGCATCTTCGACCGCCCCCCGGAAGAGCCCGGCGCCCGCCTCGTTCCGTCGTTTGCGCCCGACGAGCTGCGCCGCCAGAGCCTCGCGGGCGCGCGAGGGCCCGACGTGACCGGAGGGATGGCCGGCAAGGCCCGCGCCATCGCAACGATCGCGGAGCTTGGGACCCCGGTCTGGGTGGTCAACGGCCGTCAGCGGGGGCGACTGTCCGAGGCGCTCCAGGGCGGGCGGCCCGTGGGGACCGTCGTCACGCCCTAGGCGAACGTTTTTAGAGCGGACCTAGCGTTTGCCCGCCGTGGCCAAGACGACCCGCCGCCGGAAAGCGCGCTCCTCCGGCAAGGCCGCCGCGCCGAAGGACTACGCGACCGCCAAGGCCACGATCAACCGCAAGGAGGAGCACGTCCTCATCAACGTGAAGGACGACGTCGCCTCGCGGCACGATTTCTTCCGGGACCTCACGCTCGTCCACGAGGCGCTTCCCGAGGTCGACCACGCGGACGTCGACCTTTCGCTCACGTTCCTTGGCAAGCGGCTTGGCGCGCCCATCATGATCGCCTCCATGACCGGGGGCTATCCCGACGCCGAGCGGATCAACCGCAACCTCGCCTACGCGGCCTCGCAGCACGGCCTCGCGCTTGGCGTGGGAAGCCAGCGGGCCGCGCTCAAGAGCCCCGAGATGCGAAGGACCTACACCTCCGTCCGCGACCACGACGTTCCCTTCGTGGCCGCCAACATCGGCGCGCCGCAGCTTCTCGAGCAGAAGGACGGAAAACCCCTCTCGCGCGACGACGTCCAAAGCCTCGTCTCCATGCTGGAGGCCGACGCGCTCATCGTGCACTTGAACTATCTGCAGGAGGTCGTGCAGCCCGGCGGGGATCTTGCCGCCCGCGGCGCCATCGGAGCCATCGCGCGCCTTCGCGAATGGGTCGACGTGCCCCTCATCGCCAAGGAGACCGGGGCGGGACTCACGAGGCGCACGGCGGCGCTCCTTTCCCGCGCGGGCGTCGCCGCGATCGACGTGGGCGGCCTCTCCGGCACCACGTTTGCGGCCGTCGAGCTCGTCCGGGCGCGGCGCGAAGGCGAGGAGAAGCTCGCGCGCCTGGGGGAGCTGTACCGGGACTGGGGCGTTCCGACTCCGGTGGCCGTCCTCGAAGCGGGGCGCACGGGGCTTCCCGTCGTCGCGACGGGGGGCGTAAAGGACGGACTTTGCGCGGCAAAAGCTCTGGCGCTTGGGGCGACGATGGCCGGCATGGCCGGCGCGGCCCTTCGCGCGGCCGTCAAGGGCGAGAAGGAAGGCGCCGCGTTCCTCCAGACGGTGCTCGACGAACTGCGGACCGCTCTCTTCCTAACGGGTACGGCCAAGCTGTCCGACGCCGCCCGGATTCCCGTCGTGGCCGCCGGCCCGACGGCCGATTGGCTCCAGGCGTTCGGATACGACCCGGCGGCGCTCTCGGCCGGTCGCCTCGACGCGTGACGCCCGCCCGCGTGGCGGGGACCTCGCCGTTTCATTTTCCAAGATTGATAGAACTTCGTTAGGAAACGATTTTAGGTGTGCGGACGGTGCGGTGTCGAGGAATGGCGATCGAAGAGCTCTTTTTCGTCCGAGCGCACGCCGCGCAGGTCCGCGAAATCTTCCAAGCCCTCTCCTCCGAGCCGCGCGTGCGGCACGTCGCCATCACCACGGGCGCGTGGGATCTCTTTGCCCTTGTTTCGGGCGGCGACCGCCCGGATCTCGACCGCTTCCACCTCGAGCTCCTCGCGCGGCCGGGCATCGAGGCCGTGGAGCGCAACCCGGTCGAAAAACGGTGGGAGAACCCGGGCGGGTCCGAGAAGACGATCCAGGCGTGGACCATCGTCCGCACGCGAGCGCGCGAGCTCACCTTCCAGGACCTCCAGGGCGTCGAGAACATCCACGAGGTCCTCTCCACCGCGAGCACGGACGTGCTGGCCCGGTTCTCGGGCGACTCCTTCGAGGAGGTCCACAACCGCGTGCTCGAGGGCGTCGGACGGGCCGGCGGCGTCGAGCGGACGACGACGTTCCTTTCGACGCAGCGGCGGAAGCGGTCGCCGTAGCTTTTAACTCCGGCGCCGTTTCGAAAGACCGTGATCACGCTCCTTGGCACCGCCCACGTCGTGGATCTGCGCGAGCGCCTGCGGGCCGAGATCCGCACCCGGCGCCCCGCCGTGGTGGCCCTTGAGCTCGATCCGCCGCGCCTGGCCGGGCTTCTGAACCCCCAACGCTCCGGGAAGGCGCCCGCCGTCTACCGGCTGCTTGCCAGCTTCCAGCGCAGGCTTGCGGCGGAGCGGGGCATCGAGCCGGGCAGCGAGATGAAGGCGGCCTACGAGATCGCGCGCGAGATCGGGTCCGGCGTGGCGCTCATCGACGTCGACGTCCGGCAGACCTTCGCGCGCCTGTGGGCCCAGATGCCCTGGGGGGAGCGGGCGCGGTTCTTCCTGGCGGCGCTCGCGGGCTTGTTGCCCGGGCGCGCGGACCTCGACCGGCAGATCGAGCAGGTGTCGGCCGACTACGCCTCCTTCTTCGAGTCGCTGGGCGCCCAGTTCCCCACGGTCAAGCGGGTGCTCATCGACGAACGCAACGAGCACATGGCCAAGGCGCTTGCGGACCTGTCGGCGGGGGGGCTCGACGTGGTGGCCGTGATCGGGGACGGGCACGTGGACGGCGTCGCGGCGATCCTTTCGGGGCGCGGGGTTGCGGTCGAGCAGTTGCGGCTTCGGGAGCTGCGCGGCGAGATCGCGACCTCGTCGGCCGGCTTCTCGGTCACCGTCGAGAGCCCGAACGGGAAAGCTCCGCCAGGGAATGCCTGACGTCCTCGAGGAGCGCCATGGCCTGCTCGATGTGGCGCAGCTTCTCCTCCGGCGAGCCGGCCTCGTGCGCCCAGCGAAGGAGGGTGGCGACGTCGTCGAGGTTCTTGTTGACCGACAGCGTGAGCGCGTCCACGAGAAGCCGGTCGTTGTCACGGGGATCGGGCATGGCTCAACCCCCCCGCGCCGCGCGCATGTCGGCTTTGTCGTTGGCGTCGAAGTCGTTGGGGATGTTCTCGACGTCCAGCAGGTTGAGGACGGCGCTGGACTCGACGGCCCAGTACATGACGCTGCGGGTGTTGGTGCTGTGCTTCTCGTGCTCCGGGTCCTCGCGCGCGGTGATCATGGGGATGCCGTTGTTGACGAGTCCCACGATGTGGCCGAACTCGTGCACGAGCACGGCGCCCTCCAGCGCCCGCTCCCGCGGCTTTGGGGACAGCGACGGCACGGGCAGCGGCGCGTCGTCGGAGCGCGACGTGTCGCGGATGTTGCCCTTGAACATCACCACGCTTGATCCGCGGTAGGCGGCCGCCAGGGTCTTCGCGGAGGCGTCGAGGTCGCGGGCGAACCCGCCGTCGAGGTACAGCACGTACAGCACGGCCGTTCCCTCGCCGCTGAAGCGGCTGCGGTGCGCGCGCTCGAGCGCGCGGATCTCGTCGAGGGTGTACTTGTGCCCGGCGCCCCGGCCGGGAACGCCGCCTTCGAGGTTGATCTCCACGTTGCCGCCCTTTGCGGTGTTCTCGGAGATGCGTTGGCGCAGCATCTGCAGCGCCGCGTCGTTGGGCGCCGCGCCGGAAACGTAGTCGAGCTCGACGTACAGGCGCGCGTAGCGCGCGTTCGAGAGGTAGTCGAGCGCAAGCTCTCCCGCGGCCGTGCGGTCCTCGCGGGAGAACAAGCCCGTCGGGTCGGTGCAACCTGCCAGGACCGTCGTGACGGCCAGGAGGGAGAGCACGGCCGCGCGCCGGGGCAGCATGGCGGCGCGCCATCGGGGGTCGGCCGCTTCAACGTTTCGATCGGTCACGTGCCGCCGGCCGCCCGGTCGAAGCGCGACGACGACACGATCGAGGCGATGCCCGTGAGGCCAACGGCGATGAGCACCACGCCGAGGATGGTCGGCTGCAGGAAGATCGGGCTGTCTCGCGAGAGGTCCGCCGTGTAGCGGATCGCGTCCGCGATCGAGGCGACCGCGATGCCCGTGATGATGGCCGCCATCGTGATCCGGAACAGGCTGTGGCCCGCGTTGAGGCGCGAGGCTGAGCGCTGCGCGCGGGCGTCGTTGGCAAAGGCGAGGGCGATCAGGATGAGGTTCGTGGCGATGACCGCCTGGATGACGAGCACCGCGTTTGTCATCTCGCTCACGCGGCGACCCCCCGCGGGGCGTCGTCCTTGGGCGGCCAGGTGGCCGATTCGATGAGGACCACGCCGACATAGTACAGGGGGAAGGCGCCCAGCTTGATGGCGTCGGCGAGCTGGTCGGAGAACGTCCCTCCCGTGATGCTCACGAACACGCCGGCAGCCACGAGCAGAAGCCCGGCGCGCAGGCGGTGATGCTGCCGCTTCATGCGCTCGGTCGAGCGCTTGGCCTCGGTGAGGCTCCAGAAGGACATGAAAAGGCCCATGACAAGCGCGGCAAGGAGGATGTCGAGAAACGGGAACAACGCCTTGAGCATCCTCTCGTACCCTCCTTCCCAGGCCGGGATGTTTACGACAGCATATTTCTAGCTTTCGAATTCCGAGGGTGGAAACGCGGCGCGGTAGGGCGAGGGGTTCAAGAGGCGAAGCGCGCGATACCGGCCGGCGCTGCCATGACCGTCTCCGGCCTGGACAAGGAGTACCAGCTCGAGTTCTTCCGCCGGAACGGATTCGCGCGGAAAACCTGCGCGTCCTGCAAGTATCCTTTCTGGAGCCAGGACGCGGCCCGGACGCTGTGCGGCGATCCGCCCTGCGCGGAGTACGATTTCCTCGGAAGGCCCGCCACCAAGCGCCGGTACACGCTCTCGGAGATGCGCGAGACGTACCTGTCGTTCCTGGAGAAGCGGGGGCACGCGCGCGTCCCGCCCTACGGCGTGGTCGCTCGCTGGCGCGACGACATCTACCTCACGATCGCCTCCATCGCGGTCTTCCAGCCCCAAGTCACCGACGGCTCCGCCAAGCCCCCCGCCAACCCGCTTGCCATCTCGCAGCCGTGCATCCGCTTGAACGACCTCGACAGCGTGGGAAAGTCCGGACGCCATCTGACGACGTTCGAGATGATGGCCCACCACGCCTTCAACTCGCCCCAGAAGGAGATCTACTGGAAGGACCGGACGGTCGAGCTGTGCCACGAGTTCCTCACGCGCGAGCTTGGCATCGACGGAAAAGAGGTCGCCTACAAGGAGAAGCCCTGGGCCGGCGGCGGCAACGCGGGCCCGGCCTTCGAGGTGCTCGTCCGCGGGCTTGAGGTCGCGACGCTCGTGTTCATGAACCTCGCCGCCGACCCCGACGGGCCCATCGAGCTCTACGGCGAACGCTACGCGCCGATGGACCTCCGCGTCGTCGACACGGGGTACGGCCTCGAGCGCCTCGCCTGGATCTCCAACGGGGCCCCCACGATCTACGAGGCGCTGTGGCCCGAGCTCGTCCGCGAGCTCACGGTCGCCGCCGGCCTCGAGCGCACGCTGTCCGATCCGCGCCTTGCGCAGATCCGGACCGAGAGCGCGCGCCTGGCCTCCATGGTGGAGGTGGACACGCATGGCAAGCTTCGCGAGCTTCGCCGCCGCGTGGTGCAGCGTCTGGGCGAGCGCGGCGTGCGGACGACCGTCGAGGAGATGGAGCAGGTCCTTGCGCCCCTCGAGCGCATCTACGCCATCGCCGACCACACGCGCTGCCTTGCCTTCCTCCTGGGCGACGGCGTCGTCCCCTCGAACTCAAAGGCGGGCTACCTCGCGCGCCTGGTCCTTCGGCGAACGCTCCGCATGATCGACGAGGCGAAGCTTCCCCTGTCGCTTGCCGCCATCGTCGACCGGCAGATCGCGGCGCTTGCCAAGGACTTCCCGCGCCTGAAAGCCGCGCGCGAGGACGTGCTCGACCTCGTCCGCCACGAGACCGAGCGCTACCGCGAGGCCATGGAGAAGGGCGGCAAGCTCGTCGAGCGCGAAGCCCGAACCGGGGGCCTCACGCCCACGCGGCTCGTGGAGCTCTACGACTCGCACGGCCTTCCGCCCGACCTTGTCGCCTCGGTCGCCGCCCGGCACGGCGTCGCGGTCGAGGTTCCCGACGATTTCTACGCGAACGTGGCCCAACGCCACGCGGCCGAGCGCAAACCCAAGGCGAAAGCGGCCGTCGACAAGGCCGTGGCCGCGCTTCCCAAGACGCGCCTCCTCTTCTACGAGACGCAGGAGACAAAGGAGTTCGACGCCGTGGTCCTGCACGTCAAGTCGGGCACCGCCGGCGCCCCGGACGAGGTCGTGCTGGACCGCACGGCGTTCTTCGCCGAAACCGGCGGCCAGCCGGCCGACGGGGGCGTGCTCTTCGAGGGCGGCGAGAGCGTCGAGGTCGTCGACGCGCAGATCCGCGACGGCGTGGTCTTCCACGCCATCCGGGGCGGCCGCCTCAAGCGGGGCGCCATGGTGAAGGGGCGCCTCGATTGGGGCAAGCGCATGGCGCACCTGCGGCACCACACGGCCACCCACATCCTGCTTGCAGCCGCAAAGCGCGTGCTTGGGCCCCACGTGTGGCAGACGGGCGCGCAGAAGGGCTACGAGCAGAGCCGCCTCGACGTCACGCACCACCGGCGCATCACGGACGAGGAGATCCGACAGATCGAGCAACTGGCGAACGTGGTCGTGCTGGAGGACATGGCCGTCGAGCGCATGTGGATCGACCGCATGGAGGCCGAGCGGCGCTTTGGGCTCCAAATCTACCAAGGCGGCCACGCGGTCGGCGGCACGCTTCGCGTCGTCCGCATCAACGACTACGACGTCGAGTGCTGCGGCGGCACGCACGCGCGCAGCACCTCGGAGGTCGGACCCATCAAGATCCTGCGCGCCGAGCGCATCGCCGACGGCGTCGAGCGACTCGTGTTCTCCGCCGGGCTTGCCGCCGTGCGCCGCATCCAGGAGCGCGACGGGATCCTGCGCGAGTCCGCCGAGGTCCTCGCGGCCAAGCCCGAGGAGCTGCCCAAGGCGATCGCTCGCCTTTCCGAGGAGAGCCGCGCTCTTCGCAAGGAGCTGGAGACGTTGCGCAAGGAGAACGCCCGCCTGCTCGCCGCCGGCCCCGGCACGGCCACGGCAGGCGGCGGGGACGTGGGCGGCGTCCGGGTGATCGTCCTCCCGAAGGCCGCCGAGCGCTTGACCGATCTCGTGGCGCAAGCGCGCAATTTCACGGGCCAAGGATCGTGCGTGGCGATCCTCGGCTCCGCCGACGGCGGCCTGGTGCTCGCCGCAACCCCCAGCCTGGGCCTCGACCTTCGCCCGATCTCGGGCGACGTCTTTGCCGCGCTGGGCGGAAAGGGCGGAGGCAAGGAGGACTTCCTCCAAGGCAAGGGCGATCCGGCCAAGGTGGAGGGAGCCGCGCAGAAGGCGCGCGCGCTCGTCGAGCCGCTGCTCGCCAAGCGCTAGCCTACACGTCCAGAACGACTTGCGCGCGCCATCCGCCCTCGGGCGCTCGCGCAAGCTCGAACTTGTGCCACGTGATCGCCTTCACGTCGACGACCGTGGCGTGGCGCGAAGGATCGATCGTCTCGCCCGTCGCGTGGCCGTCGAGCTCCCACCGGCCGTTCCTCTCGCCCACGCGGATCGCAAAGCCCGAGAGGAGGAGTCCTTCGGCGTCCTTGAGGTACACGATTTCCTCGAGGAAGGCGTGCAGGAGCGCCTCGGGCGATTCGGCCGACAGCGCGATCTCGCGCTCGACGGCCGCGCCGATCGACGCGAGGTCCCGGACCATGGCCTCCGTCACCGCGCGGCCGGCGGCCTCGAAGAGCTCCGCGAGCGTGCGCCCCTCTGCGGCAAACGCGAGGTCCGCCCACGCGAGGTCGTCGAGGAATCGGTGCGGCACGCGGCTACCCCTTCACGTTTCCAATGGGCACGAACTTCACGACCTTGCGGGAGAGCCCCGCCTGGTGCGTCGCCTCGATGACCTCGTCCACGTCCTTGTACGCCGCGCCGGCCTCCTCCGCAAGCCCGGCGAAGCTCGCGCTTCGAACGTAGATCCCGCGCGCTTCCATCGAGCGCGCAAGCTCCTGTCCGCGGAACGTGTGCTTGGCCTTGGTGCGGCTCATGGTGCGACCCGAGCCGTGGCCCGTCGAGCAGAAGGTGCGCGCGGCGCCGGCGGCGCCGGCGAGGAGCCACGAGCCCGTCTCCATGCTGCCGCCGATGATGACGGGGCTGCCGTCGGCGGCAAAGCGCGCGGGGATCTCCGGGCGTCCGGCGGGGTAGCTTGCCGTGGCGCCTTTGCGGTGCACGATGAGCTTCCGCCGGCGCCCCTCGACTTCGTGCTCCTCGATGCTTGCGCGGTTGTGCGACACGTCGTACACCTGGCGCAGTCCCAGGTCCTCCGCGTCGGTCCCGAGGATCTCCGAGAACACCTCGCGGATGCGGTGGAGGATGACCTGGCGGTTGGCGAAGCTCATGTTGACGCCGCAGGCCATGGCCGCGTAGTAGTCCTGGCCCTCCTGGCTCAAGAACGGCGCGCAGGCGAGCTCGCGGTCCACGACCTGGATTCCGAACTTGCGCTCCATCGCGGGGAGGAAGACGTTCAGGTAGTCCGTCGCGACCTGGTGGCCAAAGCCGCGGCTCCCGCAGTGGAACATGATCACGATCTGGTCCGGGAAGAGGCCCCACTTGCGCGCGAGCGCCTCGTCGTGCACGGCGTCCGGGCGAACGTGCTGGATCTCGAGGTAGTGGTTGCCGCTTCCAAGCGTGCCGATCTGGTTTGCGCCCCGGTCGACCGCGCGCTGCGAGACCTTCGACGCGTCGGCCGTCCCCATGCGGCCGCCAAGCTCGGTCGCCGCAAGATCGTCCTCCCACCCAAGCCCGCGGTCCACGCACCAGCGCGCACCCTCCGCGAGCGCCGCGCGGAACTCGTCCTTCGAGACCTTGACAAAGCCCGTCGAGCCCACGCCGGCGGGGACGCGCGCATAGAGCCGGTCGACGAGCTCGCGAATGCGCGGGCGAACGTCGCCGAGCGTGAGGTCGGTGCGCACGAGGCGCATGCCGCAGTTGATGTCGAAGCCGATGCCCCCCGGGCTGATGACGCCCGTCTCCGCGTCCATGGCGGCCACGCCGCCGATGGGAAAGCCGTAACCCGAATGACCATCGGGCATGCAGTAGGCAGCCTCGACGATTCCGGGCAGCGTGGCCACGTTCGTGATCTGCTCGTAGACGGTCGCGTCCATCTCTCGCAGGAGCTTCTCCGAGGCCACGATGCGGGCGGGCACGCGCATGCCGGGCTTCGCCGTCGCGGGCACCTGCCACTCGTGCGGCGAGAGGCGCGTGAGCCGAACGCCGGCGATCTCGAGGGCGCGCTCCATCGCCTCTCGGGAAACCAGCCGCAAGGATAAGCCTTGGCATGCGACCGGTTTTAGTACGCCTCGCGCCTTGCCGCGTCGTGCCGCGACCGTCGCTTCGCGTCCTGCTCGAATTCGTGAAGATCGAGCACTCGCTCTTCGCGCTGCCCTTCGTGCTGGCAGGCGTCGCGCTTGGATTGCGCGCCGAGGGCCTCCCCGCCTTCTCGAACGAGGGTCTGCGCATCCTCGCGCTGGCCCTCATCGCCGCCGTCGCGGCGCGCACGGGCGCCATGACCTTGAACCGCATCGTGGACGCCGCCATCGACGCGCGAAACCCCCGCACGGCCGCCCGCGCGCTGCCGGCGGGCGCGCTCACGATGCGCCAGGCGTGGGCGCTTGCAATCGCGTCCTTCGCAGCGCTTGTGGCCGCCGCGGCGCTCTTGAACCCCCTCGTCCTCGCCCTCTCCCCCGTCCTCGTCGCCCTGTTCTTCCTCTACCCGTACACGAAGCGCTTCACCGCGTGGTGCCACTTCGTCCTCGGCCTTGCGCTTGGCGCCGCGCCCGTCGGCGGCTTCCTTGCCGTCACGGGCACGTTTGGGAGCGCCGAGCCCGCGCTTCTCCTGGCGGCATTCGCCACGCTGTGGGTCGCGGGCTTCGACGTGATCTATGCCCTCCTCGACGTCGAGGTCGACCGACGCGAGGGCCTCCACAGCGTGCCGGCCCGCTACGGCGTCTCGGAAGCCCTCGTCTTCTCCTCGACGCTGCACGTGATCATGCTCGTGCCGCTTGGCACGCTCACGCTGTTCTTCCTGCCGCTCTCGTCGGCCATGATCGCGGCGATCGTGGCCATCGTCGCTCTCCTTGCGGTCGAGCACTACCTTGCGGATCCAAACGACCCCGCGAAGGTCAACCGCGCGTTCTTCGCGGTGAACGCCGTGCTCGGGTGGGTGCTTCTGGCCGGCGTGCTCGGCTCGCTTGCGGGCTATTGACGCCGCGCGCGGGGAGCCTTCGTCGTCGCGCCGATCCGCGCCTTTTCCGCCGCCTCGCGGCATCCGCACGCGCGCCGCGCCGGCAGCGCGAGAAGCGCGGCAAGGATCGTCTCGCGCACTCGCTTCTCGCTTCGGCGGGCGTTGCGCAGCACCTCGTCGATGGGAAGGCTCCTGGCCAATCCCGCCGCGGGGTTGCTCACGACGCACAGGCTCGCGTAGCAGAGGCCCTTCTCGCGCGCGAGCACGACCTCCGGGTAGCCGGTCATGCCCACGACGTCGGCCACCTGCGAAAGGAGGCGGATCTCCGAGGGCGTCTCGAGCCGGGGCCCTTGCGTGCACGCGTACACGCCCTCGCGCGCGGCGGGTCGCGCAGCGGCAAGGAGCGCCTTTCGCGCCTGCGGGCAATAGGGCTCGGTCATGTCCACGTGCACGGCCTCGTCGTCGAAGAACGTGGCCGCGCGACCGGAGAAGTCCACGAAGTCGCTGGGAACGACGAACGTGCCGGGCTTCCAGTCGAGGTGCAGGCTTCCGACCGTGTTCACGGCAAGCACGCGCTCGACGCCGCAGGCGGCCAAGGCCCACACGTTGGCGCGGTGCTCGACGCGGTGCGGCGGGCGCTGGTGCTCGGAGCCGTGGCGCGCAAGGAAGAAGATCGTGCGGTCCTTGCGCTTGCTCGCCGCGACCTCGACGGGGCCCCACGGCGTGTCGACGGGAAGCGTCTCCCCGCCGGTGAGATCGTAGAACCCCGTGCCGGCGATGACGCCAAGCTTCATGAGGCGGCGAGCGCGGCGCGGCTAGAAATACCCGCCGAGGGGCATGTATACGTATGTATACATGTGTATACGTCGGCGGCGCTCACGGCGCCGGGCGCGTCCGCACGGCGCCCTCGAGCCAGTCGCCGATCCACGCGCCGATCACAAAGAGGAGCGAGAGAACGACCACGCTTACGATGAAGCCGAGCACGTCCTGGCCGGAAGCAAAGCCCACGGGCGAGAGGTCGACGACGAAACCGACGAGGGCAAACAGGATTCCCAGCACCACGCCGACGAGAAGCGCCGTCTTGAACAGCCCGACCTTGTCCTGGCGCCCGGGCGTCACGTAACCGTACACGATGCCGAACAGGAACACGACAAGACCCCAAGGAACTGCCATCGGCTCACCGCCGCCAGCAACGCGTGCGCCGCTGCTTGAGGCTGTGCGACGAGCCGCGCGACGGCGGGGCGTCCGTGCGCCTGGCGACGCGAAATCCTTTTCACGGCGACCCGCATGCGGGTTCGATGGCCACCGCGACGCGGGCCGGATTCTCGACGTTTGCGTCCGGCATGCTCGCCTTCTTCCTCTACTGGCTTCCCGTCTCGGCGCTCCTTGCGCTCGACGGCGTGCTCGCGGTGATCGTGCTCGGCGACGTCGATCCGCTGTCGCACTGGCCGCACGACCCGCTCGCGTTCTACGGCGCGTTCCTGCGCGCGCTCGTGCCCGCGCTCGTGGACGCGGCGATCGTCGTGGCGGCCTTTGGCGGCGTGGCCGCCATGACCCGGGATCTTCTCGACGGCAAGCCCGCGCGCGCGGCGACGGGCTTTGCCACGTTCCTCCACCGCGGCCGCGAGCTTGTCGAGTGCGGCATCGTCGTGGCGCTCGTTCTCTTCGTGGGCGTCGCCGGGCCCCTGCTTCCCGCGCTTGGCGCCGTGTACCTCAACGCGACGATGGGCACCGTCTTCCTGTACGCGGGGCTTGCGGCGGGCCTTGCGATCGTATTCCTCACGTTCCGCCGCTTCATGTTCGCGCCCGGGCTTGTCGCCACGCGGGGGCTCTCCGCCCCGCTGGCTCTGCGCGAGAGCGGGCGCATCGCGCGCGCGACGCGCAACGGGTTGTTTGCGATCGAGCTTTCGATCGTGCTTGCGATCGTCGCGTTCATCGCGGCCGTGCCGGCGACCGTCGCGTCGGTGGCCGAGGGCCGCGCGAGCATGGCGGGGCTTGCCGCAAGCGTCGTGGCCGGAGCGCTCCTGTGGCCGCTCATCCCCGTGGCCGTGTCGCGCTGGATGCTCGACCACGAGCGGGGAGGGCTTGCCCCGGCGGAGCCCGTCGTCGGCCGGCCGACGCTGTCGGGCGAGGAGCGGGAGACCTCGTGCCCGCGCTGCGGGACGCGCACGCGCTTTGTGGCGCGGGCCGGCGGCGGGGAGGCGCGCTGCGCAGCGTGCGGGCTTTCGGGCCGCGTCGTGTAGCCGCCGGGAGTATCCTATTTAAGCCTTCGCGGGGTTCCCGCGGTCGTATGGCCGCTCCCCGCGTGGCCGTGGTCGGTCTTGGGGCCATGGGCATCAACCACGCGCGCGTGTACCACGACATCGGCGCGCGGCTCGTGGCCGTCTGCGACCTCGACGAGTCCCGCGGCAAGACGGCCGCGCAGCGGTACCGCTGCGACTACGTGAAGGATTTCAGCGAGCTCCTCAACGCGCGCGGCGTCGACGCCCTTTCGATCGTGACGCCTACCGAGCACCACCACGCCTTGGCCAAGGCCGCCATCGAGGCCGGCAAGCACGTTCTCGTGGAGAAGCCGCTGTGCGACACGCTTCCCAAGGCGCGCGAGCTCGTGGAGCTTGCGCGCGCCAAAGGAGTCGTGCTCGCGGTTGGCCACGTGGAGCGGCACAATCCGGTCGTCGCGGCGGCCAAGCGCCTCATCGCCTCGGGCGAGGTGGGCGAGGTCCTCTCGATCTCGGCGCGGCGCGTGAACCGCAACGTGGAGGGCCGCGTGAAGGACGTGGGCGTCATCCTCGACCTTGCGATCCACGACCTCGACGTCATCCGCTACCTCGTGGGCGGCGATCCCGAGTTCGTGTTCGCGACGGCCATGCCCGCGCCCGGCGGGCGCCACGAGGAGCGCGCGCAGATCCTCCTTCGCTTCCCCGGCGGCGTCACGGCCGTGGTCGACACGAACTGGCTTACGCCGCGCAAGGTCCGCAGGCTCGCGCTCACCTGCTCGAAGGCCTACGTCGAGGCGGATTACATCCTCCAGACGCTCGAGGTGTCCACCTCGCGCGCCGGCGCGCCGCCGGAGGACAACCTCTTTGCCATGCCGCTTGAGCACGACGTGCGCACGCACCAGATGAAGGCCGCCGAGCCGCTGGCCGCCGAGCTTCGCGACTTCCTTCGCGCCGTGGAGACGGGCGCGCGTCCGCTTGTCCCCGGCGAGGACGGGCTTGCCGCGCTTGCGATCGCGCACGCGGCCCTTCAAAGCGCGGCCAAAGGGAGGCCCGTCGCGCTGTCCGAGGTGCTCGCGGCGTGAACGCCATCCGGTACGGGGGGACCGTGGTCGGCGAGGGCACGATCCTCGGCGAGGGCGTGGTGCTCGGCGCGGCCGGCAAGCCGGAGATCGAGCACCTGCGGTCCGGCTCCATGGACAAGGTGCGCGGGGCGCGCATCGGACGCCACTGCATCCTCCGGAGCCACACGGTCGTGTACTCGGGCGCCACGCTTGCCGACCGCGTGCAGACGGGCCACTACGTCCTCGTCCGCGAGGACACGACGATCGGGGAGTCGACGCTCGTCGGGACGCGCTCCATCGTGGAGGACCGCTGCGCGATCGGCGCGCGCGTGAGCCTCCAGAGCATGGTCTACGTTCCCACCTTCAGCGTGATCGAGGACGACGCGTTCGTCGGCCCCAACGCCGTCCTCACGAACGACAAGCAGATGGGCCGCGGCGCGTTCAAGCTCGAAGGCGTCACGATCCGGCGCGCGGCGCGCGTGGGCGCCAACGCAACGCTGCTACCCGGCGTCGTGATCGGCGAGAACGCGGTGGTGGGCGCCGGCGCCGT
This sequence comes from Candidatus Thermoplasmatota archaeon, assembly GCA_035541015.1. NCBI lineage: Archaea > Methanobacteriati > Thermoplasmatota > Thermoplasmatota archaeon. The sequence continues at coordinate 11,071 of DATLFM010000018.1, read as the reverse complement.
CGTGACGCGCGACGTTCCCGCCAACGCGGTGGTCGCCGGCGTGCCGGCCCGTCGCATCGGCGAGGTGCCGCCGGAGGAGCGCAAATGAAGCCCTACGGCCGCGCGCGCGCCGAAGTGTCGCGCGCGTTTGCGCAAGGCGACGTGCGCGTGGCCGTGTACGGCCTCGGGAAGATGGGGCTGCCGCTTGCCGCCTGCTTTGCGCAAGCCGGCGCGCGCGTCACGGGCGTGGACGTGGACCGCGCGGTGGTGAAAGCCGTCGCGGCGGGCCGGTGCCACGTCGCCGGCGAGCCGGGGCTTCCGGAGGCCGTCGCGTCGGCCGTTCGCGAAGGAACGCTCACCGCGACCACCGACGGCGTCGCCGCCGCGCGCGCGGCGGACGTCCACGTCATCCTCGTTCCCACGCTCCTCACGCCCCGAAAGCGCCCGGACCTTCGCGCCGTGGAGGCCGTCGCAAAGACGATCGCGCGCGGCATCGAGCCCGGCTCGCTTGTCGTGCAGGAGAGCACGCTTCCGCCGGGCACCACCGACGGCCCGCTTGTGTCCTGGCTCTCGGACAAACGCGCCAGGCCGGGGCGCGACGTCGGCCTTGCGTTCTGCCCGGAGCGGACGGCAAGCGGTCGCGCCCTCCGCGACATCACGGAGAGCTACCCGAAGGTCGTGGGCGGCCTCGACGAGGCAAGCGCGGAGGCGGCCGCCGGCATCTACGAGGTCGTCAACAAGAAGGGCGTCCTCGTCGTCTCGTCCGCGCGCGTGGCCGAGGCCGTCAAGGTCTTCGAGGGCGTCTACCGCGACGTCAACATCGCGCTTGCCAACGAGCTTGCCGCCTACTGCGAAGGCATCGGAATCGACGCCATGGAGGCCATCCGCGCAGCCAACACGCAGCCCTACTCGCACCTCCACACGCCCGGCGCCGGCGTCGGAGGCCACTGCATCCCGGTGTACCCGTACTTCGTCATGGGCCGCACGCCCACGCCGCTTCTTGCGACCGCGCGCAAGGTGAACGACGCCATGCCCGCGCACGCCGTCCTTCTCCTCAAGGAGGGCCTCGCGCGGCACGGTCGCACGCTGCGCGGGGCGAAGATCCTCCTGCTCGGCCTTGCGTACCGCGGAGGCGTCGCCGAGACCCGATACTCGCCGGGCGTGCGCATCGGCCGGATCCTCAAGGCCTCGGGCGCGCGCCTGTCGGTGCACGACCCGGCCGTCGGGCCCACCGCCGAGCTTCGCGCGCCGCGGGGCAAGCCGCAGGAAGGCGGATGGGACGGCATCGTCGTGGCGACCGACCACGCCGAGTACGGAGCGCTCGACTGGCCCGGCGTCGTGGCCCGCATGCGCACGCCCGTCGTCGTGGACGGCCGGAGGGTCGTGCCCCAGGACGCCGTGCGCGCAGCAGGCGGCAGCTACTACGCCGTCGGGCTTCCGCGGGAGGCGGGACCGTGAAGGCGGTCATCCCCGCGGCGGGCCTTGGCACGCGCTTTTTGCCCATGACAAAGACGATCCCCAAGGAGATGCTCCCGATCGTCGACAAGCCGGCCATCCAGTACGTCGTCGAGGAGGCCGTGGCCAGCGGCTGCGACGACATCGTCATCGTGACCGGGCGCCACAAGCGCGCCATCGAGGACCACTTCGACCGCGCCTTCGAGCTCGAGCACCACCTGACCGAGCGGGGCGAGAAGGACCGCGCGGCTTCGATCCGCCGCATCGGCGAATCGGCCGAGATCCACTACGTTCGCCAGAAGGAGCCCCGGGGGCTGGGGCACGCCATCTGGTGCGCGCGCAAGCACGTGGGCGACGAGCCCTTCGCCGTGCTCCTGGGCGACGACGTGTACGTCGGCGAACCGCCGGCCACCAAGCAGCTCCTCGCGGTGCACGCCCGCTTGTCCGCAAGCGTCATCGCCGTCGAGGAGGTGCCCGAAGAGCGCGTCCACCTCTACGGCATCGTGAAGCCCGGCCGCTCCGCAGGAACGGGCGTCTCCGAGGTCGAGGACGTCGTGGAGAAACCCTCCGCCGGGTCGGCGCCAAGCCGCCTTGCCGCAAGCGGCCGGTACATCTTCACGCCCCGCCTCTTCCAGGCGCTGTCGGAGGCCAAGCCCGATGCGCGCGGGGAGATCCAGCTCGCCGACGGCCTCCGCATCCTCCTCAAATCCGAGAAGGTGTACTGCTCGAAGTTCACCGGCCACCGCTTCGACATCGGCAACCGGCTGGACTGGCTGAAGACGAACCTCGAGATCGCCATGATGCACGCCGAGCTTCGCGAGCCGCTGCGCCGGCACCTGAGCGGGCGGTGGCAATGAAGCCCGTCATCGGCCCCAAGGTCACGCTTGGCCCCGGCTCCGAGGTGGGCGACTTCTGCGAGATCGGGGTTCACCCCTTGCCCGACGCGCCGACGCACATTGGCGCGCAGGCACGGATCCGCTCCCAGACCGTGATCTACGCGGGCAACCGCATCGGCGACCGCTTCCAGACGGGGCACGGGGCGCTCGTGCGGGAGGAGAACGCGATCGGAAACGACGTGAGCGTGGGCTCGCATTCGGTCGTCGAGCACCGCGTCCTCATCGAGGACGGCGTGCGCGTCCACTCCAACTGCTTCGTGCCCGAGTACACGATCCTGCGGCGCGGCGCGTGGATCGGACCGGGCGTCGTGGTCACAAACGCCCGCTACCCGCGCGACCCCGCCTTCAAGGCCGCCCCGCACGATCGCTCCCGGCGCGACGACACGATCCGCGGACCGGAGGTCGGCGAGGACGCGATCGTGGGCGCCGGCGCGATCCTGCTTCCCGGCGTTACAATCGGAAACCGCGCGTTCGTGGCCGCCGGCGCCGTCGTCACGCGCGACGTGCCCCCGGGCGCGGTGGTCGCCGGCAACCCCGCGCGCGTGGTCAAGCGGATCGACGAGCTCTCCTGCCCGCCCGAGCACGGGCATCGACCCTACCGGTGGTGACAGATGAAGGTGCGCATGGCCCAGATGCACGTGGACGATGCGACGCGACAGGCCGTCCTCCGCGTGCTCGAGAGCGGACGATGGATCCACGGACCCGAGGGCGAGGCGTTCGAGCGCGAGTTCGCCCGCATGCTGGGCGCCCGCCACGCGGTCGTTTGCGCCAATGGCACCGTGGCGCTGTACATGGCCCTCTGGGCGCTTGGCATCCGCCCGGGCGACGAGGTCGTCGTGCCCTCGTTCAGCTTCGTGGCGACGGCGACGCCCGTGGTGGCGCACGGCGCCAAGCCCGTTTTCGTGGACGTCCGGCCCGACACGTACACGCTCGACGTGATGCAGGTCGAACGCGCGATCACGGCCAAGACGCGCGCGATCGTTCCCGTCGACCTCTACGGGCATCCGGTCCCCGAGATCAAGCGTCTGCAGGAGATCGCCGACGAGCGGAACATCCCCGTCCTGGAGGACGCCTGCCAGGCGCACGGCGCCACCTTGAACGGCCAGGCGTGCGGAACCTTCGGCAAGCTCTCCGCCTTCAGCTTCTACCCGAGCAAGAACATGACCGTCGCCGGCGACGGCGGGGCGCTTGCGACAAACGACGACGACCTCGCCACGAAACTCCGCATGCTGCGCGACGCGGGGCGGAGGCCGGGCGCCAAGTACGACCACGACGTCGTGGGGCTCAACTTCCGCCTCTCGGAGATGCAGAGCGCCGTGGGCCGCGTGCAGCTTGCGAAGCTTCCCGAGTGGAACGAGGCGCGCCGCCGGAACGCGGCGGAGCTCACCAAGCGTCTCACGGGAACGCCCGGCATCACGCTTCCGATCGAGACGCCCGGCGCCCGGCACGTCTACCACCAGTACGTGATCCGGGTCGACGGCCCGGACGGGTCCGCCCGGGACGCTCTTGCCGCGCACCTGCGCGAGCGGGGCGTCGAGACCATCATCCACTACCCGGTGCCGATCCACGAGCAGCCTTGGGCTCGCGCCGCGTACGGCGAGCTTGCGCTGCCCAACTCCTCCCGCGCGGCGCGCGAAGTTCTCTCGCTGCCCGTGCATCCGAAACTCACGCCCGAGGACGTGGCGCTCGTGGCCGAGGGCGTGACGAGCTTCCGGCGGAGGTAGCGGCGGTGCACGTGGGCCTCGTGGGTGTCGGCGCCTGGGGGCAGAACCACGCGCGCACGTGGGGCCGCATGCTCGCCGCCGGCGAGATCGACGGGCTCTCGATCTGCGACGTGGACCGGGCGCGAGCCCAGGCGCTTGCCGACGAGGTCGGGGGAACGGCCGTCTTCGAGGTGCGGGCCCTCCTTGACGATCCCACGGTGGACGCGGTCGACCTCTGCACGCCCACGCCCACGCACCATGCGCTTGCAAGCCAGGCGATGGAGGCGGGCAAGGACGTGCTCGTCGAGAAGCCCCTTGCGGGCACGCCGAAGGAGGCCAACGATCTCGTCGCGATCGCCAAGGCGCGCGGCCGCGTGCTCCTGTGCGGCCACCTGTTCCGGTACCACCCCGGCATTGAGGCGGCGCGCGCCATGATCGCGCGCCACGAGCTTGGGTCCATCCGGTACTTCCTGTCCAGCCGCCAGGCTTTTCGAGCCCCGCGCGCCGACATGGGCGTGCTGGAGGCCCTTGGCGTCCACGACGTCGACCTGTTCTGTTGGCTTCTGGGCGTGGACTACCCGCGCTCCCTGCACGCCTCGATCGGCGCCTGGAACGGCCCGGGCGTCGACGAGGTCGCCATGCTGTCCATGGACTTCGGCGGCGCGAAGGCGTGGGCGTGGCAGTCGTGGCTTTCGCCGGGCGCGGCGGGCAAGGAGCGCAAGCTCACGATCGTGGGCGAGCGCGCCACCGTCGAGATCGACTACCTTCGGCTGGACGCCGTGCGCGTCACCCCTGCGACGATCGCGCGGAAGGGAGACGACCTTGTCGCCGACGCCGGCGCCACGCGCGAGGTGCGGACGGCGGGCCACGAGCCGTTGATGGCCGAGCTTCGCGATTTCGTGCGATGCGTTCGGGAACGCGCGCCTCCGCGCGCCGACGCCGACGCGGCCGCGCGCGCCGTCGTCATGATCGAGGCGGCCCTCGAGAGCGCGCGCACGCAACGGCCGGTGACGTTCCCCGGCCCTCCCGGCGCATGATTTAAGACCACGCCGCGGCTAGTCAAGCCCGTGTGCGGCATCGCCGGCTACGTCGGCTTCGAGGACAAGCCGTTGCTCCGCCGCATGTGCGACGTCCAGGCGCACCGGGGCCCCGACGACGAGGGGCAGTTCCACGGCGTGGCGGCGGGGCTTGGCAACCGTCGTCTTGCGATCGTCGACATCGCCGGCGGCCATCAGCCGATCCCCAACGAGGACGAGTCCGTCTGGATCACCTACAACGGCGAGGTCTACAACCACCACGAGCTGCGCGCGGAACTTGAGACGCTTGGCCACCGGTTCCGGACGCGAAGCGACACCGAGGTGCTCGTGCACGCCTACGAGGCCTGGGGCGACGACTTCGCCTCGCGCCTCAACGGCATCTTCGCGGCCGCGATCTGGGACGCGCGCCGCAACCGGCTCGTGCTCACGCGCGACCCGCTGGGCGTCAAGCCCTTGCACTACACGTTCGTGGACGGCGGGCTGCTGTTCGCCTCCGAGATGAAGGCGCTCCTCCAGCACGACGGCGTCCGGCGCCGGCTGAACCGTCGAGCGCTCAAGCTCTTCCTGCACCAGTTCTACGTGCCGGGCGAGGAGACGTTCCTCGAAGGCATCCGGCGCCTCAAGCCCGCCCACCAGCTCGCGTGGGAAGCGGGCAAGGTCACCACGCGCCGTTATTGGATGCCCGCCGTCGCGCCGGAGGATCGGCCGGAGGAGCACTGGATCGAAGCGACCCGCAACGCGTTGGAGGCAAGCGTGCGTCGCGAGCTTCAGGGCGAGGTGCCCATCGGCGTCATGCTCTCGGGCGGGATGGACTCGACGACCCTTGTCGCCCTCATGAGCCGCCACTGGAAGGATCCCATCCACACGTACACGGTGAATTTCGGGACGGACGAGGACGAGGGCGCCGACGCGCGCATGGTGGCCGAGCACTTCGGCACGCGCCATCACGAGCTCACGTACGATAACGACGAAGGCCTCCGCCGCCTGCCGGAGATCCTCTGGCACATGGAGGAGCCGCGCATGCAGGCGGGACCCACGTTCTTCCTCGCCCAGACCGCGCGCGCGCACGTGAAGGTGCTCCTCTCCGGCATCGGAGGCGACGAGTTCTACCTCGGCTACCAGCGGGACTTGAACGCCGTGCGGCGGTGGAAGATGCCCCGCTACGTTCCCCGCGCCGTGCGTTCGGCCGTGTCACGTCTTCCGATGCCCACGGACAGGACCGAGCGCATGCGGAACTTCGTCGCCGCCGCCGACGATCCGCCCTCGCTCTACGAGGCGTTTGCGCCCACCGGACCCCTCACGAGCCGCGAGGAGCGGGACGTCCTTGGCGACGGCCTGCTGCTGGAGCCGATCCGCCCGTCGGACGCGTACCGCCCGTACTTCGAGGCCGCCCCGGACGTCGAGTTCCCCACGCAGGCGCTCCTCGTGCAGATGCACACCTACCTCCCCGACGACATCCTGCTCATCGCCGACCGCATGCTTGCGGCCCACAGCGTGGAGGGGCGGGTCCCGTTCTGCAACAAGGACGTGGTCGAGCTCTCGTTCCGCATCCCGCACGCGATGAAGGCCGCGCGGCAGAAGCACATCCTTCGCTCGGCCATGCGGCGCATCCTGCCCGACGCGATCGTGCAGAACATGCGCAAACGCGTGTTTGGAGCCCCCATGTGGCACTGGTATGAGACGGGCATGCGCGACGTCGCCCGTCGGCTCCTCACGCCCGCGAGGCTGGAGAAGCACGGCTACTTCCGTCCCGAGTGGGTGACGCGCATGCTCGATCGGCCCGTGGACCGTTCCCGCGAACGGGAGTACGCCCACCTGTGGAACATCCTCTCGTTCGACGTCTGGCACCGGGTCTTCCTGGAAGGCGATCCGCGGGCAAGGCCCGGCGCGCTTTCGGACCTCGCCTGAGACCAGCGGTGCCGCCCGTTTTGGCGCGCTTCCCCGCTCGGGAGCAACCTTCATCTACCCTAGCCTGCATGCCGCTCTTGCCCCGGGTATTTAAATGGCAGACGTCCTGTTCTCGTACCTGCCCGTAGCGGTTCTACTAGTCCTTGCCGTCGCCATCGTCTTTGTAACCCTGAACGTCGGCAAGGTCCTGGGCCGTCCCTACCGCCCCGGCGCCTTGAAGAAGTCCACCTACGAATGCGGCGAGGTCCCGTTCGGAAGCGCCCGAAGCCAAGTGGACATCCAGTACTACCTGTACGTCCTCCTGTTCCTCGTCATCGACGTGGAGATCGCCTTCCTCGTCATCTTCGCTACCACCTTCGCGACGCTTGCCTTCTGGGAGATCGTCGCCATGGTCCTCTTCACGGTCCTCATCCTCGACGGCTGGCTGTACGCGTGGAAGAAAGGCGCCCTCGAATGGGCACGGTGAACCCATGGTGCGCGTCATCCTGGAAGGCGAGGAGGAGAAGGGCAACATCCTGTTCGCGACCCTCGACCAGCTCATCAAGTGGAGCCGCGCCAACGCGCTATGGCCCATGCAGTTTGGCCTTGCCTGCTGCGCCATCGAGATGATGGCCACCGTGGGCGGCACCTACGACATCGCGCGTTTCGGAGCCGAGGTGTTCCGCGGCTCCCCGCGCCAGAGCGACCTCATGATCGTGCCCGGCACGGTCTGCAAGCGCATGGCCCCGCGCATGAAGGTCCTCTACGAGCAGATGCCCTCGCCCAAGTACGTGCTCGCCATGGGAGGCTGCGCCACGACGGGCGGCCCGTATCAGAACAGCTACAACACGGTCATGGGCGCCGATCGCGTGATCCCCGTCGACGTCTACGTTCCGGGCTGCCCGCCGCGACCGGAAGCGCTGCTCGAGGGCATCATGCTCCTGCAGGAGAAGATCAAGCGGTCCAAGGAGCCGGCCTTCACGGGGTTCCAGTTGTCGCGGCTCTTCGCGACGGAGGCGTAGAGCCGATGGCGCAGGAGCCCCCCTCGAAGGAGCCCACCACGGTGCGGCCCGGCGCCGCCGAGGAAGCCGCGCGCACGCGCGGACCCATCGAGCCCGTGCCGCGCCCGCCCTCGCCAACGCCCCCGAAGGCGCCCGCCGCGCCCGCCAAGAAGGACAAGGTCCCGGAGCCCGCGCAGCCGCCCGCCGGAAACGTGGCCCGGTTCGAGAAGGAGGCGGCCGACCTCATCCTGGAACGCACGCCCCAGTGCGACCAGTGGAGCTTCACGATCAAGCCCTCGCGCATCGCCGACGCGGCCTCGCACCTGCGCTCGCTCGGGTTCGACCACCTGGCCTGCCTCACGGCCGTGGACTACCTCGACCCCGAGGTCGCCAAGGCGAACTATCCCCCGGGCAGCAACCCGCCGGACGGCCCTCCGCGCATCGAGGTCGTCTACAATCTCTTCTCCTACGAAAGCCGTGAGCGCGTGGCGCTCCGAGCCAAGCTTCCGCGCGACGCGCCGCATCTTCCGTCCATCGCCCACCTCTGGAAAGCGGCCGACTGGCTCGAGCGCGAGGTGTACGACCTCTTCGGCGTGCGCTTCGACGGCCACCCCGACCTCCGCCGCATCCTCCTGCCCGACGGCTGGACGGGCCACCCCCTTCGCAAGGACTACGACCGCACGAAGGAGCAGTTCGTGAACCTCGACCCCGAGACGGGCGAGGACACGGTCTCCTTCGAAGAGGGTAAGGGGTGGTGAGCGTGGCCGCGCAGCTTCCTCCGCCCACGCAGATCGAGAAGCACTTGCAGATCAACTTCGGCCCCCAGCACCCCTCGACGCACGGCGTGCTGCGCTTGAAGGTCGTCCTCGACGGCGAGATCGTGGAGCGCGTCGAACCCGTCATCGGCTATCTGCACCGCGGCAGCGAGAAGCTTGCCGAGGACGGCACGTACCTGCAGTGGATCCCGTACACGGACCGGCTCGACTACCTCGCCGCCATGCACAACAACTGGGCTTGGGTGCAGGCGGCCGAGAAGCTCCTGGGCACGAAGATCCCCGATCGGGGCGAGGCGCTCCGCGTGATCGCGGCCGAGCTCAATCGCATCGCGAGCCACCAGGTGTGGCTTGGCACCTTCGGGCTTGACATCGGAGCGCTCACGCCCTTCTTCTGGTGCCTGCACGACCGCGAGATCGTGCTCGGCCTTCTCGAGGAGATGTGCGGCGCTCGCCTCACCTACAGCTACTTCCGTTTCGGCGGGGTCAGGCGCGACGTCGGCCAGGAGTTCCTCCTCCGCGCGCGACGGTACGTGGCCTACCAGAAGGGCCGCATCGAGGAGTACAACAACCTCCTGCGCGACAACGACATCTTTCTCCTGCGCACGCAGGGCGTCGGTCGCCTGCCCCTTTCCCTCGCGAAGGAGTACGGCGTGACGGGCCCGGCCGCCCGCGCAAGCGGTCTCGATTGGGACCAGCGGCGCGACGAACCCTACGGCATGTACGACCGGCTCGACTTCGACGTGCCCACGCGGCCAGACGGCGATTGCTTTGCGCGCTACGACGTCCGCATCGAGGAGATGCGACAGTCCTGCCGCATCCTCGAGCAGGTGCTCGAGACGGTCCCCGAAGGACCCTACGTGGCGCCGGAGATCGGCGAGCGCGCCAAGCAGAACCGCGTGAAGCCCCCCAAGGGCGAGGTGTACGCCCGCATCGAGGGCGCGCGCGGCGAGTACGGCGTGCTCCTCCTCTCGGACGGCACGAACAAGCCCTACCGGGTCAAGTGGCGCGCGCCCACGTTCAGCAACCTTTCCGTGCTTCCCGCGATCGCTCCGGGGCTCAAGATCCCCGACCTCATCGCCACGCTCGGGAGCATCGACATCGTCCTTGGCGACATCGACCGGTGAACCCATGGGAATCGCAAGCGACCTCGCGCAGTTCCTGATCTTCGTCCTGGACCGGCTTCTTGCCGTCCTCCGTGAGGGCGACCTCTACGGAGCCTCGCGTGGGCTCTTCGTCTGGATCGCGGAGAAGCTCACGCTTGGATGGCTTCCCGACTGGGTGTTCACCGGGCTCGCGTTCGTGCTGATGGCGTTTCTCGTGCTCATCGTGGTGCTCACGGTGGCGCCCGGCTTCACGTGGATCATGCGCAAGGTCATGGCGCACATCCAGAGCCGCATGGGGCCCATGTACGTGGGACCGCACGGGCTCATGCAGCCCATGGCCGACGGGTTGAAGCTCGTCATGAAGGAGGACATCATCCCCGCGCGCGCCGACCCGTTCGCGTTCCGCGTGGCGCCGTACCTCGCGCTCGTGCCGGTCATGGCGGCCTTCGCCGTGATCCCGTTTGGCAAGGGCCTCATCCTCGCGGACGTCTCGACGGGCATCCTCTTCCTCATCGCCATCTCCTCGGCCGGCCCCCTGGGCGAGATCCTGGCCGGCTGGGCGAGCAACAACAAGTTCGCCATGATCGGCGGCCTCCGCGCCGCGGCGCTCGACGTCTCCTATGAGATCCCCATGATCCTCACCGCGCTTGCGGTCGTCCTCATGGCCGGCAACCTCTCCATGAGCGCCATCGTCGAAGCGCAGCAGCCCTGGTGGTTCGCGCTCATGCTGCCGCTGGGCGTCGCCGTGTTCCTCGCGTCGGCGCTTGCCCGCATCGGCGTCGTGCCGCTGGACCTTCCCGAGGCCGAGAGCGAGCTTGTGGCCGGGTACTTCACCGAGTACAGCGGCATGCGCTTTGGCACGTTCTTCCTGGGCGTCTTCGCGGGCATCTTCCTCATCGCCGCGCTCACGGTGACGCTGTTCTTCGGCGGCTGGACGCCGCTTCCGGTCTTCCCGACGCAGACCGTCTTCGCCGGTTTCGTCGTCGTCGGCGGCACCTTGTTCCTGGCGACGTACCTGCTATCGCGCCCTGATGCGCGGGCCGTCGGCTTCTTCGCCGCGGCGTTGAGCCTTGCCGGCTGGGGGCTTGTCTCGTGGTATCTCGTGCAGGGCCTGCACGGCGGCTTTGCGACGCTCCTTTGGCAGTACTGGATCTTCGGCGCGCCCGACTGGATGGCCATCGTCCTCACGCTTACCGGGCTGGGTCTTGTCGCGGCAAGCGGGCTCTACTTCCTG
>DATLFM010000017.1 GCA_035541015.1 Candidatus Thermoplasmatota archaeon | reverse complement strand
GGCCAGAAAGACGCTCAATGCAAGCCCAAGAGCGACGACAAGACGCCCGTTCACGGCGGCACCCGACCGGACCATCCACGCTGCGCCGGTTTATACCTTGCGAACCCGGCCCTGCCGCCCGTGCGCGCTCAAAGCTCGTTCCACTTTAGCGCCTTTCCCCGCGTCTTCTCGACCGGATACTTCTGGCGGTTCTTCTCCAGCTTGCCGGCCACGGCGCCGGGAAGGTCGAAGCCGAGCGTGTCGGCGAGCAGGACCGTGTAGATGAAGACGTCGGCCACCTCCTCCTGGACGCGCTGCAGGAGGTTCGGGTCGCGCGCCAACTCGTCCGCGCGCGGGTCGCGCCACTGGAAGTTCTCCAAAAGCTCGCCGGCCTCCACGGAGAGCCCGACGGCGAGGTCCTTGGGCGAGTGGAACTGCGACCAGTCGCGCTCGTCCACGAACGCACGGATCTGCGACCGCAGCGACTCGAAGTCGGGCATCGCGCCGCAAGCGGCCGGCGGAGGGATGAACCTGCCGTCGGCGGAGCCGTTTTAAGAGGGCGGGCCTTTCCCGCCGCGATGGCCGACGTGTGGCTGGTTCCGCTCCAGGCGATCTGGCTCATGCTCCCGGCCTACGTGGCCAACATGACGCCCGTCGCCACCGGCGGAGGGACGCCCATCGACTTCGGCCGCACGTTCCGCGGAACGCCGCTGTTTGGCCCCGGCAAGACCTGGCGCGGCCTTGCGGCCGGGATCGCGGCGGGCGTGGCCACGGCCGCGCTTCTCAACGTCGCCGCGCCGGCGACCGGGGGCGCGTTGCCGGGTTTTGGCGCCGGCCCGGCGTACCTGTTCACGGGCCTTGCGCTTGCCTCGGGCGCGCTGGTGGGCGACCTCGTGAAGAGCTTCTTCAAGCGGCGCGCGGGTCGGCCCCGCGGCTCGTCCTGGTTCCCCTTCGACCAACTGGATTTCGTCGCGGGGGCTCTCCTGTTCTCGTTCCTCGTCTCGCATTGGGCCGTGGCGTCGGGCCATGCGACGCGCAACTGGTTCTTCGAGAGCTTCACGCTGCCCGTCCTTGCGGTCGTCGTGGTGCTCTCGCCGCTTCTGCACGTCGGCGCCAACCGGTTCGGCTACTACCTCGGGAAGAAGGAGGTGCCCTGGTGACCCTTGCCGCCATGCTGCGGGCCGCGGGAGCGATCGAGCGCGGGCAGTTCGTGCTGGCCAGCGGCCAGCGGTCGAGCTACTACGTGGACATCAAGAAGGCGTCCTGCCGGCCGGAGATCTTGCGCGAGATCGCGCGGCGCGTGGCGGCCATGGCCGACGGCCACGACCTCGTCGCCGGCATGGAGCTTGGCGCCGTTCCCATCGCGACGGCCGTCTCCCTCGAAGCGCGCATCCCGTTCCTCATCGTGCGCAAGCGTCCCAAGGGCCACGGGACGGGCAACCGGATCGAGGGCGTCCACCAGCGGGGCCAGCACGTCCTCCTCGTCGAGGACGTCGCCACGACCGGAGCAAGCCTCGTCGAGACGGTGAAGGTGCTGCGCGAAGCCGGCCTCACCGTCGATCGCGGCGCCGTCGTGGTCGACCGCGACCAGGGCGCGATCCCGGCGCTTGCCGCCGTCGGCGTGGAGCTTCGCCCGCTTGCGACCGTCCGCGAGCTTCTGGGGGAATAGCGTGCGGGTCCTGCTTCTTGGCGGTGGCGCGCGCGAGCACGCCATGGCGGCAGCCATTGTCCGCGGAGGCTCGGAGGTCGTGGCCGTTCTCAAGAATCGAAACCCCGGCATCACGCGTGTCGCGCTCACCTACGAGATCGCGGACGAGACGGATGCGAAGACCGTGGTAGCGGCCGCGCGCAAATGGCAGCCGCAGGTGGCCGTCGTGGGGCCGGAGGCGCCACTTGCCGCCGGCGTGACGGACGCGCTTGCCAAAGCCCGCGTTCCCGTGGCAAGCCCGAGCAAGGCGGCCGCCGAGGTCGAGACGGACAAGGCGTTCCTGCGCGACCTCATGCGGCGGCACGCGCTGCCGGGAGCCGTCGAGGCCCGGTCCTTCTCGACAAACGAGGGCCTGCGCGAGTACGTGCGCTCGCTGGGCGAGGTTGCAGTCAAGCCCGTTGGGCTCACGGGCGGCAAGGGCGTGAAGGTGAGCGGCGACCAGCTGCCCACGCCCGACGACGCCGTCGCCTACGCCGAGAAGGTTCTCGCCGAGCGGATCGGCGGCGCCTCCGTCGTGATCGAGGAGAAGCTCGAGGGCGAGGAGTTCACGCTCATGGCCTTCTGCGACGGCACGCGCCTTGCGCCCATGCCCTGCGTGCAGGACCACAAGCGCGCCCTCGAAGGCGACCGCGGCGCGAACACCGGAGGCATGGGAAGCTATTCCGACCGGGGAGGCCTCCTGCCGTTCCTCGCGGCGGCGGACCGCGACGAGGCCCTGCGGATCCTGCAGGCCATCGTCGACGCGCTCGCCAAGGAGGGCCGACCCTACCGAGGCGCCGTCTACGGCCAGTTCATGCTGACGAAGTCCGGGCCCAAGGTCGTCGAGATCAACGCCCGCTTCGGCGACCCGGAGGCGATGAACGTCCTCACGCTCCTCTCGTCCAACTACGCCGAGATCTGCGCGGCGATGGCCGCCGGCAAGCTCCGCACGAAGGTCCATTTCGAGGACGCGGCGACCGTTTGCAAGTACGTGGTGCCCAAAGGCTACGGCGTGGATTCCGTGGACGCGCGCGGCGCGTCCACGTCACCGTCGGCCGCGGCATCGGCCGCCGGCGGCGCCGGCGCCAACACGCCCGTCGAGGTGGACGAGAAGTCCATCGAAGCCCAGGGCGCAAAGACCTACTACGCCGCCGTGACCACGGGCGAGGGCAAGATCACCATGTCCGGATCCCGCGCGCTTGGCATCGTCGCCAAGGGCGGCTCGATCGAGGACGCCGAACGCAAGGTCGAGCAGGCGCTAAAGCACGTGAAGGGCGAAATCCGCGTGCGCCACGACATCGGCACGCGCGCGCTCCTGGACGCGCGCGTCGAGCACATGCGGAAGGTACGGGGCGGTTGACGTGGCCGAGATCGACAACCTCCACGTGTACGTCCTCGGCACGGCCGGCGCGGGCAAGAGCAAGCTCACGGCCGCCGCCAAGCTGTGGATGACAAATCAGGGATTCGACGCCATCACGGTGAACCTCGATCCCGGCGCCGAGTCGCTGCCGTACGATCCCGACGTCGACATCCGCGATTGGGTGCGCCTCTCGGACGTGATGGAGCAGTACGAGCTTGGCCCCAACGGCGCGCAGGTCGCCGCCGCCGACATGCTGGCGTTGAACGCCCCGGAGATCAAGGAGATCATCGGCGGGTACCGCGCCGACTACGTCCTCCTCGACACGCCCGGCCAGATCGAGCTGTGGCTCTTCCGCGAGTCGGGGAAGTTCCTCACCGAGTTCCTCGCGCCCGGCGAGAGCGCCCTGTGCTACCTCCTCGACCCGTTCCTGGCCAAGGAACCAAGCGGCTTTGTCTCGCAGATGATGCTTGCGGCCACGGCCCAGTTCCGCTTCCAGCTTCCGCTTCTCAACCTCCTCTCGAAGTCGGACCTCGTGGGCAAGGAGGACCTCGCGCGCGTCCTCGGGTGGATGGACGACACGGATACGCTCTACGACGAGCTCACGCGCCAGGTCGGCATGTACCACGAGCTCAACCTCAGCATGCTGCGCGTGCTGCGCGAGCTTGGCACGTACACGCGCCTCACGCCCGTCTCGGGCCAGACGATGGAAGGTCTCGAGGACGTGTACTCGTTCCTCCAGAACTCCTTCGCCGGGGGCGAGGACATCGAAAGCGGCGTCGAGCCGCCCGAGCGTCGCGACGGGCGCGACGGCCCTTAGGATCGTCGCGCCTCGCCGCTCTTGCGCGGCCGCCCGAACAGAGCTCGAAGCTCGTCCTTGGCGCGGTCGAGCTTCTCCCGCTGGGCGGAAGAGAGCGCGCGTCCTGCGCGGTTCTGGTAGAACACCAGCATGGACATGGCCGAGCGGAAGGGCGCGGCTTTGCGCCGGCCGCTGCGTTCGGCCGAGCGCTTGAGGCTCCGGGCGATGGCGCGGGGGCTCGCCCGCGTGAACACGCCTCTCTCGAGGTCGAGGGCGTCGCTCGTGCGCATGACCCGTCGTATCCAGTTGCGCCGCGATCCACCGGCGCGACCCCTTGGCCGATCGCGGATGTGTTGCGCCACGGCAAGAGGTTTGTGCCCAAGCGCGTGTTGCTTTCGGGACGGACGCCGGAGTCGGCGCGCCCCGTCCACAGCAAACCTCTTAAGCGGCCAGGCGAACTGGGGTCCGGGAGGCAACCGCATGGCAACCTCACCTCGCCCGCTTCTGGCC